>CALAHL010000682.1 GCA_937891725.1 uncultured Rhodospirillaceae bacterium
ATTTGTGCGGATGAATGCTAAAGAGCGCCAGGGTCTCTTTGTGCGTCATGGTGGATTTAGGGATGGTCTCTGGAAATTGGCGGGGTCGTCGGCAAGTTCTATATCAAGAACCGGTGGATTCTGACAGCTTGCGTGCGACCGGGTCCTGATAAATATCAAACCGGGTCGGCGGGACCGCCGTGAAACCCTTTGGCGACCGGCTCGCCAGGGTCTGGTGAATGCGGGCGGAGCCGCGCTGGAAGGCGAAGGAGCAGCCGGCCAGATAGGCGGCCCAGATCCGGTAGGTCTCGGCGCCGACCAGGGCTTCGGCCTCGGCGCGGCGGGCGTGAAGCCGGGTGGCCCAGGTGCGGGTCGTGATCTGGTAATGCTGGCGCAGGGCCTCCACGTCCTGCACCTCGAACCCGGCGATCTCCATCTCGGCCAGGGTATGGCCGATATCGTCCAGCTCACCGCCCGGAAAGATGTACTTCTGCAGGGCGCGCTGTTCCGGTCGGCTGGAGAACCTGCGCCGCCTGCGCTTGGCCCCGCGGGAGATCGCGTGGTTCAGGAACAGCCCACCGGGGCTGAGCAGGCGCTGCACCGTCCGGAAATAGTCCGGGATGTTGGCGAGGCCGATGTGCTCGTACATCCCGATCGAGGAGATCTTGTCGAAGTGGCCCTGCATCTCCCGGTAATCCTTGAGATGCAGGGTGATCCGGTCGGCGATCCCCAGCCGCTCGACCTTGGCCTGCGCGAAGGCAAGCTGTTCCTGCGACAGGGTGACGCCATGGCCGATCACCCCGTAGTTCCGGACCGCATGGCACAGCAGCCCGCCCCAGCCGCAGCCGATGTCCAGCAGGGTTTCGCCCGGTTTCAGGCGCAGCTTCCGGCAGATCAGGTCCAGCTTGGTGATCTGAGCCGTCTCCAGCGTGGCGTCCCAGCTCGGGAAATGAGCGCAGGAATACTGCATCTCCGGATCCAGGAAGAGCTGATAGAAGGCATTTCCGACATCGTAATGAAACTGGATGAAGCGTTGGTTGTCGCCGGATCTGCGGCCGGCGCCCTCGGCATCGGCGCCGAAATCCCGGGTTCCGTCGGGCGGATCGCCCTTGGCGAAAAACAGCGGCACCAATGTGCGAAGCACCTCCGCTTTGCCGATCTTCTTGAATCTGCGGCGATAGCTCCGGTCATGGGCCAGCGGTTCGAGCAGATCGACCAGCGAGCCGCCCTCCACATCGATGCCGCCCTTGGCATAGTGTCGGATCAGCCGGTCGAGGCTGGGCCGATGCAGGATCGAGGAGATCACGCCGGGGGCGTCGATCCGCAGCGCCAGTCCCGGGACCGGGTCCGCTCCGAGCGGTTCGAGCGAGCCGTCCCACAGCCGCACCGAGAAATGCGCATCCACCTTTTCCCGGATCAGCCCCGCCAGGCGGCGGGCCGCGCGCAGCTTTCGATCATCACCCAAGCCAAGCCCTTCCCATCGGTCGCACGAAAGGAATCCTACGCGACCGGGAGGCGCTTGTCCTGCTGCGACGGCTGCTGGCCTCAGTTCCCGTTCAGCTTGTCCAGTTCCTTGATGATGCTCTCGGTCATGGTCGAGGTGGAGACCTTGGCCATGCCGGGGGACATGATGTCGGCGGTTCGCGTGCCGCTGGACAGCACGTTGTCGATGGCCTTCTCGATCAGGTCCGCGTCCTCGGCCATGTCGAACGAATAGCGCAGCAGCATCGCGAAGCTGAGCAGCTCGGCGATCGGGTTCGCCATGCTCTTGCCGGTGATGTCCGGAGCGGAGCCGTGCACCGGCTCGTACAGCGCGTAACGCTTGCCGGTGGTCGGATCTTCCGCTCCCAGGGACGCCGACGGCAGCATCCCGAGCGAGCCGGTCAGCATGGCGGCGCAATCGGACAGGATGTCGCCGAACAGGTTGTCGGTGACGATCACGTCGAACTGTTTCGGGTTGCGAACCAGCTGCATGGCGCAGTTGTCGGCATACATGTTCTCGTAGTCGAGGCCGTCGCCTTCTGCGGCGTGCAGGGCGGTCATGATCCGGCGCCAGAGCACGCCCGACATCATCACATTGGCCTTCTCGACCGAGGTGACCTTGCTGCGCCGCTTGCGGGCCATGTCGAAGGCGACCCGACCGATCCGTTCGATCTCCGGCGTGGTATATGCCTGGGTGTCGAAGCCTCGCTCGGTGCCGTCGGCCAGGGTCTCGATGCCGCGCGGCTCGCAGAAATAGACCCCGCCGGTCAGCTCCCGCAGGATCATGATGTCGAGCCCGGTGACCAGCTCCTCCTTCAGCGAGGACTGCTTGGCCATCGAAGGGAACACCATCGCCGGGCGCAGGTTGGCGAACAGGTCCATTTCCTTGCGCAGGCGCAACAGGCCGCGCTCCGGCTTCAGCTCGAACGGCAGGTCGTCGTATTTCGGACCGCCGACCGCGCCGAACAGCACCGCATCCGCGTGCATCGCATCGGTCATGGTCTCATCGGTCAGCGCCGTGCCGTGCGCGTCATAGGCGGCGCCGCCGACCAGACCCTCTTCCACGTCGAACGACACCGACCGCCGCTTCGCCATCCAGTCGACGACCCGCAGGGTTTCGCCCACAACCTCCGGGCCGATCCCGTCACCTGGCAGCACCAGCAGTTTCTTATTCGAGGCCATGCGTCTCTCTCCATGCCGTCGGCGAACCCTCACCCCCAAATTCCTTAGCCGAACCGAGGGAGAGAGGCAAACCCGTTGTTTTACTTGGACTCCGCGTCGAGAGTCGCGAGATTCACGCCCAGGGCGTGCCGGACTTGCGCTTGTCCTCGAACGCCGCGATCTTGTCGTCCTTCTGCAGCGTCAGGCCGATGTCATCGAGCCCGTTGATCATGCAATGCTTGCGAAACTGGTCGATTTCGAAGGAGATGCTTTCGCCGTTCGGCCGGCCGATCGTCTGGTTTTCAAGGTCGATTTCCAGAACCGCGTTCGAGCCCTTCTCGGCATCGTCCATCAGTTCGGCCAATTGCTCCGGTGTCACCTGGATCGGCAGCACGCCGTTCTTGAAGCAGTTGTTGTAGAAGATGTCCGCGAAGCTGGTGCTGATCACGCAGCGGATTCCGAAATCCAACAGTGCCCAGGGCGCGTGCTCACGGCTGGATCCGCAGCCGAAATTGTCGCCCGCCACCAGGACCTCGGCCTTCCGATAGGCCGGCTTGTTGAGGATGAACTCCTCCTTTTCGGAGCCGTCCTCGTTGTAGCGCATCTCGGCGAACAGATTCTTGCCGAGCCCGGTCCGCTTGATCGTCTTCAGGAAGTTCTTCGGGATGATCTTATCGGTATCGATGTTGATCATGTCCATCGGAGCGGCGGTGCCGCGCAGCTTGTCGAATTTTTGCATTGTGTGTTTCCCCCTCAGGCGGTCAGGTCGCGGACATCGGACAGGCGGCCGGTGACGGCCGCCGCCGCCGCCATCGCCGGGCTGACCAGATGGGTGCGCCCGCCCTTGCCCTGACGGCCCTCAAAGTTCCGGTTGGAAGTTGAGGCGCAGCGCTCACCCGGCTCCAGCCGGTCGGCGTTCATCGCCAGACACATGGAACACCCGGCTTCCCGCCAGTCGAAACCCGCCGCGATCAGAATCTCGGCCAGACCTTCGGCCTCGGCCTGTTCCTTGACGAGACCGGAGCCCGGGACCACCAGCGCGTGGACCCCATCGGCGACCTTGCGGCCCTTGGCGACGGCGGCGACGGCGCGGATATCCTCGATCCGGCCATTGGTGCAGGAGCCGATGAAGACCTTGTCGACCGGGATCTGATTGATCGGGGTATCGGCTTCCAGGCCCATGTACTTGAGCGAGCGTTCGATCGACGCCTTGCGGCCCGGGTCGGATTCATTGGCCGGGTTCGGCACTTTGCCGGTGACCGGAACCACGTCCTCGGGGCTGGTGCCCCAGGTGACCTGCGGGATGATGTCCTCGGCCTTGAGGGTGACCTCCTTCTGGTAGACCGCGCCCTCGTCGGACGGCAGGGTCTTCCAGTATTCCACGGCCAGTTCCCACTCGCCGCCCTTCGGCGCCATCGGACGGCCCTTCAGATACTCGAACGTGGTCTCGTCCGGTGCGATCATGCCGGCGCGGGCCCCGGCTTCGATCGTCATGTTGCAGACGGTCATGCGGGCTTCCATCGACATCGCCCGGATCGCGGAGCCGGCGTATTCGACAACATGGCCGGTGCCGCCGGCGGTGCCGATCTTGCCGATGATCGCCAGAATCACATCCTTCGAGGTGACGCCCAGGGGCAGTTCACCGTCGACGGTGATCCGCATGTTCTTGGCGGGCGACTGCACCAGGGTCTGGGTGGCCAGCACATGCTCGACCTCCGAGGTGCCGATCCCGAAGGCCAGCGCGCCGAACGCGCCGTGGGTGGCGGTATGGCTGTCGCCGCAGACGATGGTGGTGCCGGGCAGGGTGAACCCCTGCTCGGGGCCGATGATATGCACGATGCCCTGGCGCGGATCGAACACCGGGAAGTAGGGCACGCCGAAATCCTTGACGTTCTTCTCCAGCGTGTCGACCTGAATCCGGCTCTCCTCGTCGGCGATGCCGGCGCTGCGGTCGGTTGTGGGCACGTTGTGGTCGGCGACCGCCAGGGTCAGATCCGGCCGGCGGACCTTGCGGCCGGCGGTGGCCAGGCCTTCGAAGGCCTGCGGGCTGGTCACTTCATGGACCAGGTGACGGTCGATATAGATCAGGCAGGTGCCGTCGTCTTGGACATCGACCAGGTGTGAGTGCCAGATCTTGTCGAACAATGTGCGGGGCTTGGACATGGGTCCCGTAATCCTCCCAAAATGATGCGGATCCGATTTCATCGGGATCGGTTTCCGCCGAAGCGGTTTGTATCGTCTCGATTTCTGGGGCGCACATTACAAAGGGAATGCGTCCGCGCAAACAAACAAACGTGCAAGACCGGTCCGCAGGGGTCTATCATCCCGTTTTAGCGGCGGGAATTCCCAATGATCGACGTGGCATGGCGGGACCTGATGGCCCTTGTGGGGGCCATCGACCGGGTGGATTTTGCGTGTGGCGCCTTGGCGGCCGCCATCGCGGGCGTGATCCGGGGGTTTGCGGGTTTCGGTGCCGCGATGGTGAAGGCACCGGTGTTCGCGCTGCTCTATGGCCCGCCGGTCGCGGTCGCCCTGATGAGCATCATGGAAGTCCCGGCCCTGCCGCAGGTGCTCCGCACCGCGCTGAAGGAGACCACCTGGCGGCGGGTGATCCCATTGGCGATCCCGGCGATGATCGCGATTCCGATGGGAACCTGGGTGCTGACCCACGCCGATCCGGAGCTGCTGCGGCGGGCGATTTCCGCCACCGTGATCATTCTGGTCGCGGTGATGGCGAGCGGCCGGATGCCGCTGATCCGAAAACGGACGCGCAATGACGGGATCGCCGGATTTTCCGCCGGATTTCTGGGCGCGTCGACCGGGATCGGCGGCCCGCCCCTGATCCTCTATTTCCTCGGCACCGGCGAGGCGGCGCGGCGGGTGCGCGGGGATCTGTTCGGATTCTTCTTCATCAGTTCGCTGACCGGCCTGATCAGCTTCGCCGCCTACGGCCTCATCACACCCCTGACCGTGACGATCGGTCTGCTGCTGGCCCCGTTCTACATGGGCGGGATGTGGCTGGGCGGTCGGATCTTCCCGCTGGCGAGCGAGCGGATCTTCCGCCGGGTGGCGCTGTCGCTGCTGGCCATTATCGGGGCCGCGACGCTGCTGAGATAGCGGTCGCCTTAACTGGCCTATACAACAGCAAACGCGGGCCTGAGCGACCCGCGTCTGGTAATCATGAAACAGGAGACGCTCGGATTGAGAGCGCCGACCGGACTACTCGGCGGCGGCGACCTTCGGCTTCCGAGCCACGACCTTCTCGGCGATACGGGCCGATTTACCGGTCCGGCCACGCAGGTAGTACAGCTTCGCGCGCCGCACCTTACCGCGACGGATCAGAACGATCGAGGCGATCCGGGGAGAGTACAGCGGGAAAATCCGCTCCACGCCCTCGCCGTAGGAGATCTTCCGCACGGTGAAGGACGAGTTCAGCCCGTCATTGTTGCGACCGATGCAGACGCCTTCGAAGGCCTGAATCCGCTCCCGTGTGCCCTCGACCACCTTCACGTCGACGCGAACCGTGTCGCCGGCGTGAAAATCGGGGATCTCTTTGCCTTCGGACAGGCTCGCGACCTGCTCCTGCTCAAGCGTTTGAATGATGTTCATGATCGTCACTCCACCTTCTCGTCGTCCCGCCGGCTATCCCGACGATCGTTCTGTGATCTCTTCCGTCCGCCCCGGATGGGGTCGACCGGTCTGTCCTTTACATGGCGCGCCCAAAGATCCGGTCGCCGCTCCTTCGTGATCCGCTCGGCCTCGTCGCGGCGCCACGCCTTGATCCGGCTATGGTGTCCGCTCAACAGGACCTCGGGGATCGTCCGTCCCTTCCAGTCTCGGGGCTGGGTGTACAAAGGGTACTCCAGCAGCCCGTCCTCAAAACTCTCTTCGGTCAACCCGTCCGCCGCACCCATCACACCGGGCAGCAGCCGGATCACCGCATCCATCATGGCGAGCGCCGCAGGCTCACCGCCGGACAAAACAAAATCACCCAGGCTCAGTTCCTCAAGCCCGCGCGCTTCGATCACCCGCTCATCCAGACCCTCGTAGCGCCCGCAAACGAACACCGCACCGGGCTCCGCCGCCAACGCCTTCGCGCGACCCTGATCGAACCTGCGTCCCCGCGGACTGAGATAGATCCGCGGACCAGGTTCGCTCTCGATCGCATCGAGGGCCGCATCGACAACATCGGGCCGCATCACCATGCCGGCCCCGCCCCCGAAGGGAGTGTCGTCGACGGACCGATGCTTATCACGCGCGAAGTCCCGAATGTCCAGAGATTTCAGCGCCCAGATGCCCGTTTCCAGGGCTTTTCCAGCAATCGAGAGACCCAGCGGGCCCGGAAACATATCCGGAAACAGGGTCAGCACGGTCGCCTTCCAAGGCGCGCCAGGAGCCCCACTCGGGCGCTCCAGGGTCTTATCGTCTCCGGAAGTCGTGTCCTCCAACGCTCAGGTCCAATCCCGTCGCGGCCATTTCCGTCGCGGCCGATCCATTTCAGTCCAGACTGCCTTCGGGCGGGTCGATCACGATCCGTCCGCCGGCGAGATCCACCACCGGCACGATCTCCTCGGTGAACGGCACCATATGCGATTTGCCGTCCAATCCCCGAAATTCGACCAGATCGCCGGCCCCGAAATCGAACATTGCCGTCACTTCGCCGATCGTCTCACCAGCCGTATCCTCGACCCGAAGACCGATCAGGTCGGCGTGATAGAACGCCCCATCCTCGGTCTCCGGCAATTTGTCCCGGCTCACATAAAGCCGCGTGCCCCGCAGGGCCTCTGCCGCATTCCGGTCGCCGACGCCTTCAAGTCGCACCACCACCTGCTCCTTCGCCCGCCCCACCACCTGAAGGGTGAAAGACCGGGTTCCGGCTTCATCGGTGACCGGCCCGTAGGATCCCACGTCGTCGGGGTTCTCGGTGAAGGGTTTGACCTTCACCTGGCCCCGGACGCCGTGCGCCCCGGTGATCGCGCCAAGGCAGACCCGCTCGGCCATTTAGGCTTTGGCGTCTTCCGCCGGAGCCTCTTCGGCCGCGGCCTCCTCAGCAGGAGCCTCTTCAGCAGGAGCCTCTTCAGCAGGAGCTTCCTCAGCCGGAGCGGCTGCGGCGGCAGCAGCGGCGGCTGCCGCCTCTTCCTCGGCCTTCTTGGCGGCTTCAACAGCCATCGCAGCCTTTGCAGCCTCTTCCTTCTCGCGCTCGGCCCGCTTCTTGCCCGGCGCAGCTTTCTTCGGCTGCTCGTTGTACTTGAACGGCTCCATCATGCCGGCAGCACCCAACAGCTTGTGGACCCGATCGGTCGGGGTGGCGCCCATCTTGATCCAATGCTCAATCCGGTCGGTCTTCAGGGTGACGCGTTGCTCATGGTCGCTCGGCAGCATCGGGTTGTAGGTGCCCAGACGCTCGACGAACCGGCCGTCACGCGGGCTGGTGATCTCGGCAACCACGATCCGATAGAACGGGCGCTTCTTGGCCCCACCGCGGGACAGGCGAATACGCAGAGACATGATAGTGATCCTTCTGTGTTCAGCTTGACTTGTCTGTTCGAAATTCTGCCGGGCCCGGCGCTATTTGCGCTTGCCCGGAAATCCTGGAGGAAGGCCGGGGGGAAGTCCGCCGCCGCCCATGCCGGGCAGGCCTCCACCGGGCAGACCGCCGCCACCACCGGGCATGCCGCCGGGAGGCATACCGCCGCCGCCCATCATGCCCATCATGGCTTTGCCGCCGCCCATCTTGCCGACCTTCTTCATCATCTTGGACATCTCCATGTGCTGCTTGAGCAACCGGTTGATGTCCTGAACCTGGGTCCCCGAGCCGGACGCCACCCGCCGCTTGCGCGAGGCGTTCATGACCTGGGGATTCTTGCGCTCGGCCTTGGTCATCGACGTGATGATGGCTTCCTGACGGGAGAACATCTTCTCGTCCACATTGGCGCCGGCCAGCGCCTTCTGAATCTTGCCGACACCCGGCAGCATCCCGAGGATGCCGCCCAGGCCGCCGAGCTGGCGCATCTGGCGGAGCTGGGTGGCCATGTCGTCCAGCGTGAACTGACCCTTGGCCATCCGCGCGGCCATCCGCTCGGCTTCGTCTTCCTTGATGGTCTCGGCGGCCCGCTCGACCAGGCTGACCACGTCGCCCATCCCGAGGATGCGGTTGGCCAGCCGATCCGGATGGAAATCCTCGATCTCGTCGACTTTCTCGCCGACACCCAACGCCTTGATCGGCTTGCCGGTGATCGCCCGCATGGAGAGGGCGGCGCCGCCGCGGCTGTCGCCGTCGATCCGGGTCAGCACGATGCCGGTGAGACCCACCCGCTCGTCGAAATTCGTGGCGGTGGTGACCGCGTCCTGACCGGTCAGCGCGTCGGCGACCAGCAGAATCTCATGCGGCTTGACCTGATCGCGGATCGCCCGGACCTCGGACATCAGCGCTTCGTCGATCGAGGTGCGGCCGGCGGTGTCCAGGAACACCACGTCGTAGCCCTGCAGGCGACCGACGGTCATCGCGCGCTTGGCGATGGTCAGCGCGCTTTCGTTCGGGACGATCGGAAGCGTGTCGACGCCGACCTGTTCGCCCAACATCTTCAACTGTTCGCGCGCGGCCGGACGGGTGACGTCCAGCGAGGCCATCAGGACCTTCTTGCGCTCTTTCTCTGAAATCCGCTTGGCGAGCTTTGCGGTGGTGGTGGTCTTACCGCCGCCCTGCAGGCCGACCATCAGGATCGGCACCGGGGCGGTGGCCGAGACGCTGACCTTCTGGCTGTCGGAGCCGAGGGTGTCGACCAAGGTGTCGTGGACGATCTTGACGACCATCTGACCCGGCGTGACCGACTTGATCACCTCCGAGCCGACCGCCCGGACCCGCACCTTCTCAATGAACTGCTTGACGACCGGCAGGGCGACATCCGCCTCCAGCAAGGCGACCCGCACCTCGCGCAGCGCGGCATCGACATCGCTCTCCGACAAAGCCCCGCGCTTGCGGAGCTTGTCGAATACCGACCCAAGCCTTTCGCTCAACCCATCAAACACAGCGGCACTCGCCTTCGATTGCTTCAAACCAAACGAAATCGCGCCCGTGCTCGAACCCTCGAGGACGGACGGAACCCGTTAAGGTCTCGGTGAAACCAGTTCTGCCGAGAAGTGGCGGGGATATAGGGGGATGGGAGCGCGGGTGTCAAGGAAGAAGGGGTCTGACCGCCATTCCCATTCCAAAATCGCATGACCGCTCCGCGTCCGGCGCAGAGATTCTCCGCTTAGCGGACGTCCGGATCGAGCGCATAAATCGCTCCACGAATTGGGGAGCCGGGAGCGTTTCCGACGGCAGGGACCAATTCGGTCGCAGCGCTTTGCGCCGCCCCTTATGGGATCCGTCCGACAATGAAAACCTTTGCCCTTTCCAACACCACCGTTCTGTCCGCCGTCGCGGGTGCCGCTCTGCTGATCGGCTTGTCGATCACCGACGCCTCGGCCGCCGGCAACGCTGCCCGCGTGGTGCCGGCTCCGGCCGATGCCAAGCAATGCGGCCAGTTGGTCAAGGACACCAAAGAGATGCTGG
>CALAHL010000683.1 GCA_937891725.1 uncultured Rhodospirillaceae bacterium
GAGCGGATCCGGCATATCCCGCGCATCCTCTATCACTGGCGCGCAATCGAGGGGTCGACCGCGACCGGTCTGGCCGCGAAACCCTATGCCGCAAAGGCCGGCGACCGCGCCGCCTCCGACCATTTGATGCGCACCGGGACAGGCGCGCGGGTCTGGTCGGATCGGCACGGGCGGCGGGTCATCTACCATCTGCCGGTCAAGCCGCCCCGCGTCACGGCGATCATTCCGACCCGCGATCGGGTGGAACTGCTGCGCCAGACGGTCGAAGGACTACTGCTACGGACGGACTACCCGAACATTGAGGTGATCATCGTCGACAACGGCAGCACCGCCTCCGAAACCGAACGCTATCTGTCCGATCTGTCCGCCGATCCCCGTGTCGCCGTCTTGAACCATCCCGGGCCCTTCAATTTCTCGGCGATGATGAACCGGGCAGCCGCGATGAGATCGGTTGGCGAGGCTCGCCCCGACACCGGCCAGGACATCCTGTTGTTCCTCAACAACGACGTGGAACCCGTCCAGGACCGGACCTGGCTTCGGGAACTGGTCAGCCAGGCCGTCCGCCCGGATGTCGGCGCTGTTGGCGCGATGCTGCTGTATCCAAACCGGACGATCCAGCACGCCGGCGTTGTTCTGGCGGGGGATTGGGTCGCCCGTCATGTGGAGTCCGGAGATGAGGATTCAGAGCCCGGCTATCTGAGCCGTCGGCGCATCACCCAGACCATCTCAGCGGTTACCGGCGCCTGCCTGGCGATCCGACGGGAGGTCTTCGACGCGGTTGGCGGGTTCGACGAGGAGAGTCTGGCCGTCGACTACTCGGACATCGATCTCTGCCTGAAGGCCGGGGCGGCTGGATACCGGACCGTGTTCGCGCCCCTGGCAAAGCTGATGCACCATGAATCGGCCACCCGCGGACCCTTCATGTCACCGGAGAAGCTTCCGCTTTGGGAAGCGGAATCCGCCGTCATGCGCAAGCGGTGGGGCGATCTGCTGTACAATGACCCCTATTACAATCCCAATCTGGCGATCGGGCCGAAAGCGCGGGCCTTCACCCCGAAACTGGGCGACGACTAGGGTCAAAATCACGGCCGACCGGGACGTTCAGCAGAGCCGCGCTCCGTTCGGAACCGTCTTCCCCGGCTGGATCAGCGAGACATGCCCGTCGGAATCATAGAAACCAAGCGTCAGCACCTCGCTCATGAACGGGCCCACCTGCCGAGCCGGGAAATTCACGACGGCCGCCACCTGTCGGCCCATCAGATCCTCGGCACTGTGGTTTTGCGTGATCTGGGCAGAGGTTTTGCGGACACCTATCGGATCGCCGAAATCAATCCAAAGCTTCAAAGCCGGCTTGCGCGCCTCGGGAAACGCCTGAACGTCGACCACTGTTCCAACCCGGATATCGACCTTCAGAAAATCGTCAAACCCGACCTGATCGGCGGGTGGCTGGAAGTCCATCTTATTCATCGGCTTCTCCTCAATGCCGCTTCAAATTAATTGATGTCAGTCGATTCACAACGAAAAAGGGCCGGCCCTGGTCTCCCAGGAACGGCCCTTTCATCGTGGCCGGCCCGACCGGGCCGACCAAGCTCAAATGCGACTTACTTCTCGAGCTTCTTCAACTGCTCGCGGATCTCGTCAAGCTGCTCACCGAAGCGCTTGTTGAGAACCTCGACGGCCTCGCCCTGAGACTTCTGAACGATCTCCATCGACTCACGAGCGTTGGAGAGCATCTTCTCATAGGCCGACTTTGCAAGCTCAGCCTGCTGGCTGGCCTTGACGTCGTTCGGCGAGGACGGCATCTGAGACATCATCTTCTGAAGCTCCTGGACGCCTTCCTGGAGCACTTCAGCATTCCGGCGCATGACAGCCTGGAAGCCCTCGACCGCCATCTGATTGGCCTGTGCGACCGCCTCATAATTCTTCTTATGGGCGGCGGCAAACGACTCAGGGTCCAAGTTCGGAATTTTGAACTCAGTCATCATCTTCTGCATATCGAAATCTGCGAAGGGGTTCTTGAAGTCAGCCATGATCGTTTCCTCCAATTGCGACCGCCATGCCGAAGAGCGGCGGGTCGGTCAATCTGAATCTGAAAGCAGCAGCTTGTCTTCGACCCGCAGCGTAGCGAGCGAAAATGTTGCACTGCACACAAACGCATATGTAATAGGTAATTCGGATGAGTCAATGATTTTTGTGCGCTGCACAATTTTTTCGTAAAACCGTACTCAGCCTAACTGCCGGGCCCAAGCGTATCGCCATTCGGTGGCTCGCGTTCGGACAACCGCCTGCGTTTCTCGGCATCGCGCAACAGCACCACGATGCCCTTGGCCGCCCCGTCCGCGATCGGCTGGGCCACAGCCCCCCAGGACCGGTTCAGCGATCCCCCCGGAACCTGGTTCTCCTGGTCGATCACACCTACTTCGCGGCCGGTCCCATCGGTCACCACCCAAGCCACCTTCACATGGTCGGCGCCATTCCCAAGTCGATCGATCGTGACCCGGCCGCGCACCACATGGCGATCTGGATCCTCCTGCGCGGTCGGCTCCGCTCCCAAACCCGGAGCCTGTGGCGATGTCGCCTCCAGATCCACCGAAGATCGTGCCAGGGAAATGGCGAGCGCCCGCCCCAGGAGTTTGTCCCCATCGCCGCTGGCCCCGCTCACCCCCGCGATCACGATTTTCGGTCGAAAGCCCGGACCCGGTTCGATGCCAGAGCGCGGCTCGATCCATCCGGCGAGGGTACGCGTCGCGGCCAGCAAATCTTCGTCCGAGGTGATCGGGCGACTGAATTCGCCAACCACCGAGCCATCCGGCCGTGCCAGAGTCCAGTCGATCCGCATCGCCCCATCCGTCTGGCGGGTGCCAAGGGCCGCCAGATAAAAACTGGCGGGATTGCCCACCCGTCCGACATTCTGGGCGCTGGCGATGATTCCCTGTTTCTGAAGGGCCTGGGCGGTCAGGTCAGCGATCAGCGCACCGGTATCCTCGTCCACCCCTTCAGCCGGCAGGATCACCACCCCCTCGGTCGCGGGGGCGAACAGCGGTGGAGCTTCCGCTTTCTGATCGACATCCCTGGAAAACGGCTGGGGAACCACCCCACATCCCGCAAGCCCGGCCATCAGCCAAAGCAGCAGAAATGCCGACCGCAGCGGGCGCACATATCCATCTGACGCGAAGGTCATCAAATCACGCAACTGACCAGGAGCCCGAGGAACAACATCGCCATGAAGATCAAGAGGTGTGGCATCTCGGGGAAATAGCTTCCGACCTCGTTCAAGGCAAGGGCATATCGGCGAAATTCCCCTATCGGGCAACCAGCTCAAGCGGCATGCGGGAGAGACGCTCCGGTTCCGCGTCCGTAACGATCACGGTTTCGCCCAAGGTCATGGCCTGGCCGGCTTCGCTGTCCATCAGGATCATGTGAAGGAAGAACACCATCCCCGGCTCCGCCACCACCGGATTGCCATGATAGAACATCGGGTAATCCATCCAGATCGGCGCGAAAACCGCACCCAGGGAATACCCGCAGGCGTTCAGGCGCGCGTGCCGCAGCCCATTCGCATCCATCACCCGCGCGTGGGCATCGAACACCTCACCGATCGGTCGGCCGGGCCGAAGGGCGTCCTTGCATGCGCTCAGCGCTTCCGCGCATGCGTCAAACATATGTCGTTGATGACCCGAAACGGATCCGACCGGAATCGTCCGCATCAGGCAGGCATGGTAGTGCCGGTAGGCCCCGCCGAACTCCAAAGTGAGTTGGTCCTGCTGTGCCAATATCTTACGGCCTGTGAAGTAGCGGCAGAGCAAGGCGTCGGCGCCGGAACCGATGATGAACTCGTTCCCGAGATAGTCGCCGCCCCCCTTGAACACCGCACCTTGCATGGCCGCCAGGATCTCGCCCTCGTCGGCGCCCGGACCGGTCAGATTGTGGGCTTCCTCAAGCGCCCGGTCCCCGAGTTCCGCCGCCATCCGAACGTATTCCAGCTCCTTCGTCGATTTCACCAGACGCAGGTGATTGACCAGGTCGGACGCGTCCTCCAGGTCCGCGAAGCCGTCGAGCGCCGCATCCAGTTTCTTTCCGAGCGCCGCGTTGAGACCGTAAGCCCCGTACTCGACGCCCAGCTTCTTGCCACTGGCACCCAAGGTTTCAAGCGCTGCCCGCAGATCATCCGGCGGCGTCGCATCCGCACGGTCGACCCAGATCCGGATATCCTCGATGATGCTTGTGTTCTGGGCCTGCCGCAGATCGGGCGCCCGGGTCAGCAGCATGATCCGGCCGTCCGCGTCGAGATACAGGCACTGAAAAAAGCAGAAGCCGAACGTGTCATAGCCGGTCAGCCAGAACATGCTTTCCTGGCGGAACATCAGGAGCCCGTCGAGACCTGCCGCCTCTAGAGCGGCAATAGTCTTGCGCTTACGACCGTCGAATTCGGCACGTTCGAAATGCAGGGCCATCAAAATCTCCACAATGTAAAGGAAGAGGGTGCGTGATCAGTCGGGTTTGGGCCGATCACCGAGCGTAATCGCCGCCAACATCCGGCCATAGCTCGGTTCGGCCCGATGGCATGAGCGGCGATAGCTGAAGAAATTGGCCTGATCCAGATAGGTGTCCCGGTTCAGACAATAGACCTCGTCGAGGCTGAGCTGACCAAGCCTGTCCCGCAGATAGGCAGATAGATCGAACAGAAAATGCCCCTCTTTAGAGGCGGTCCCGAAGAAACGGCTGTTGCGGGTGTCTTGCTCCAGGAAGGGGCTCGGGAACTCCGGCCCAACCTCATAGGATTCGCCACCGATACAGGGGCCGATGGCGGCCCGAATTCGATCCGGACGGGCTCCGAGATCGATCATGGCATCGACCGTCGCCTCCGCAACTCCGTTGAGGGCCCCACGCCATCCGGCATGACAGGCTCCGATGATCCCGTCTTCGGGGGCGGCGAAAAGGATCGGCGCACAATCGGCTGCGAGCGCGCCAAGCGCCACCCCTTTCCGCATGGTCACCAGCCCGTCGGCTTTGCGCACCTCGTTCGGATCGCTGTCGTCCTCGACCACCATCACGGTATTCGAGTGGATCTGGTGGTTGGTGAACAAGGCGTCGGCCGGCAGATCGATGGCCGCCATCGCCCGCGCCCTATTATCCCGCACCGCCGCCGGATCGTCGCCGGAGCCCAGCCCGCAATTGAGCGAGGTGTAGATGCCCTTGCTCACGCCGCCACGCCGGGTAAAGAAGGCATGGCGGATGCCGCATTCGTCGAGCCCATCAATCTGTATCACGGAATGGTCCGATCCGTTCGCGTCCCTGGAAATCCTGGCGACTCTAGGCTTCGTCCACCATGTCGACCCCATTTCGGCGTGCCATTGTACCTGCCCGGTAGCAGCTAAAAACCGACTGGGGTTGGCATATCGGACGACGTCCAAGCCACCGCCTTGAAAAGGGTGCCCATTTCGGACGGATCGATCAAGCGGTGCTGCGCTGCCGCAATCGCATCCGCCTGCTCGGGGCTGGCCGCGCGCCTCAGTGCCTCCGCCCGTGCGTCGATCCCGAGCGCTTGGAGCAAGCTCCCCTGGGCGACCGGACCATGCGCCCGGGCACCGCCTTCGACCGCAGCCCGGCTGAGGGTCGAGAAGTCGACATGCGCGGTCAGATCCGCCGAGCCGAGGGTCGACAGGATATCGGCGAAGCGATGTCCGCGAAGGGCCTGCAAGCTATCGCCCGCCGCAGGCGTAGCATAGCCATAGTCGATGACCAGACAGGCACCGGGCCAGGTGGCCAGGCGCTCACCCAAGCTCCGCGCGATCGACAAACCGGACGGACAGACCTCCACGATCTCCGCCTCGCCAGCCGCCCGGGCGACAGCAGGATCAATCAAAATCTCCAACGGGCTGGGTCCAGGTGCCTCGGTCCAGGCAAGCGCGTCCCCGGCCGCATTCAGACCGATCTGCCGCTCATGCCAACGCCGTTTCCGTCTGACCAATTGCTGGATCGGCAACGCGTCGAAGAACTCGTTGGCGATCAGAATCATCGGGAGGTCCGGCAAAGTTCCGACCGTGTCGTGCCACTTCGGGCGGACCCCGGACCGCGCCAACGCTTTGTCTTGCAGCGCCCGCAAGGTCGAACTGGCCTCTACCAAATGGACCTGAACCGAGTCCGGAAACCCCGGTACCACGCGCGCGGCGCGCAGGGCGTCTGCCATCAGCGTTCCGCGCCCAGGTCCCAGTTCGACCAGGGTCAGGCGGTCCGGCGCGCCCATCGCCTGCCACATGATGGCGGCCCAAAGTCCTATCAGCTCGCCAAACATCTGACTGATTTCGGGCGCCGTGATGAAATCCCCTGCCGCACCGAACGGGTCGCGGGTCGCATAGTAGCCGAGCCGGGGATGTGTCAGAGCCGTCGCCATCACATCGGCAAGTGGCAAGGGACCTTCCGCGTGGATCCGCCGGATCAGATGGGCGCTCAGGCCAGTGGACTCGCCGTCGGTCATTTTCCCTTGCCGGTCTTAAGCCCCGGAATTGATTTCGGCGGAATGATCGGGGTCCGCGTCCAGGCCCAGCGGATCAGGATGGCGCCTCCGATCATCATCGGCAGGGACAGCAACTGGCCCATCGTGATCACGCCGAACAGATAGCCCAATTGGACATCCGGCTCCCGGAAGAACTCGACGAACGCGCGGAACATGCCGTAGCCCAAAAAGAACCCGCCGGTCACGATCCCCGGCCGCTCACGGATCTCAGGACGTCGGGCCAGCAGGAACAGGATCACGAACAGAACCAACCCCTCCAGCGCCGCCTCGTACAATTGCGACGGATGTCGGGGTTCCGGGCCACCACGCGGGAACACCATAGCATAGGGGAAGTCGGGGGCCGGACGCCCGAACAGCTCACCATTTATGAAATTGGCGATCCGTCCGAAGAACAGTCCGATCGGGGCTGCGGCACAGACCAGGTCGCCCAGTGCGAACCATGGCGCGTTATGCTTCCGCGCGAACAGGACGGTGGCGACCAGGAGACCGAGGGTGCCGCCGTGAAACGCCATCCCGCCCTGCCAGACCTTCAGGATGTCGAACGGATGCTCAAGGTAATAACCGGGCTGGTAGAACAGGACGTAGCCCACTCTGCCCCCGATCACGATGCCGAACGTGGCCCACAGTACGAAATCGTCAATCAGTTTTGGATTGAAATAGACCGGGTGTCGCGATGCCAGCCACAGCGCATAGCGCCATCCGAGCATGATCCCCGTGATGTAGGCGAGCGCATACCAGCGGATCACGATCGGGCCCAGTGCGACCGCGACCGGGTCGATCATCGGAAACGGAATGGCGAGCATGGGGATCATCGGTACGGATCCTCGACCGTCAAATGCTCCTGGACATAGCGGCGTACGCCCTCTTCGAGCGGGGTCGATTGGCCCGGCCACCCGGCCGACCGCAATCGGTCCATGCTGGCCTCGGTGAAGTACTGGTATTTTTCCCGGAGGGATTCCGGCATCTCGATCCAGTCGATCTTCGGCTCGAGTTTGAGCGCGGTGAAGATCGCCCGCGCCAGATCCGCGAAGCTCCGCGCCTTGCCGGAGCCGATATTGTAGATGCCGCTGACATCCGGCGTGTCTTCGAGCCACAGCATCACGTTCACACAATCGTCGACGAAGACGAAATCCCGAAGCTGACCACCGTGCTCGTAATCGGGCCTATAAGACTTGAACAGGCGCGCAGGTTCCCCAGCCACGATCTTCGGCGTGTTGTGCGCGACGACGCTCTGCATCGACCCCTTGTGGTACTCGTTCGGCCCATAGACGTTGAAGAACTTGAGCCCGGCCCATTGCGGCGGGTGCTCTCCGCGCCCGGCCAACGCCACGGCCCTGCGGTCGAACAGATGCTTCGACCAGCCGTAGGCATTCAGCGGTTGGAGCTTGGCCTGTGCGGCGGGGCTGAAATCATCGTCAAAGCCGTTGGTGCCATCCCCATAGGTCGCCGCCGACGAGGCGTAGATCAGCCGCACGTCGTGATCGGTACACCAGCGCCACAACTCCAGCGGCAGGGTAACGTTCTCCCGTACGATCAGATCCGCATCGGTCTCCGTCGTCGAGGAAATGGCGCCCATGTGGAAGATCACGTCGATCTCGGAGGCATGCGCCATCAGGAAGTCGAAGAACCTCTCCGGCGGGACGATTGCGGCCAGATCGCGCTTGGCGATGTTGCGCCATTTCTCGTCCGTTCCGAGACGGTCGACCACGACGATATCCTGGGCCCCTTTGTGCTTGGCTTCCAATGCGGCCACCAAGTTGGATCCGATGAAACCGGCCCCGCCCGTCACGATGATCATCTCGTCCCTCCTCCGCCCGCGCACCAGGCACCTGAAACGCTCCGCCCGTGTCTACCGCAACGCCTTCTGTGACGAAAGCGCCGGGATCCGGTTCCTTGTCATGCTGGGGTCCACATGCCATATCCAAAAGGTGACCTAGAGGAGGCGACCGTGCAGACCCAAAGCAAATTCTTCGACGATCTCGCGAAAATGGCGAGCGGCGCGTTGAGTGCCGCCTCGGGTTTGCGCGAAGAAGTGAACCAGCTGATCCAGCAGCAGTTCGACCGGTTCATGTCCGGCCGAGATCTTGTGAGCCGTGAGGAATTCGCCGCCGTGGAAGCCATGGCGTCGAAAGCTCGGCAGGAACAGGAGAAGCTTGCCAAGCAGGTGGTGGACCTTGAGAAGAAGCTGGCCGACATGACCAAAGCGCCAAAGGCTGCAGCCAAGCCAGCAGCGCGGAAACCTGCCGCCCGGCCCAAAAGTGCCACCACCGCGCGCCGTGCCACGACACCCCGGCGCACCAAAGCCAAGACCGGCGACGAGACTCCCGGTGCGGACGGCTGAGGCGCGTTCTCGACAAGAGTTATGGGTGTGCGAATCGGGGTGATTCGCGCGGTTTCTTTGTTCCACTTTTTTAAAACATTATTTTTGATCGCGTTTTCCGAATTTCAATCGAATCCGCCCCGCCCCTTTAAATCAATACCTTCCATCCAGTTGCTAAATCTCAGGGTTAATCGAATTTGACCCACAAAATCAGGTATTGAACTGCGATTCCGACAATGAAACGCTCTAAGTCGTGGTGAAAACGCGGCTAACGCCACAAGATGTGGTCGACCGCTGAACGGGTCGGACGTATCGACGACATCCTGGGCCGCTGCGTGGGGTACCACGCGCACCAATAGGGAGCCTCCGACATGTCGGTCACCTTCGTCGACGCAGCCTCCAGACAAGCACATCCGCTCGATCTTCTCGAAGAGATCGTCGGCGCCAATGATTGGGCCTTTGATCGGGCCAGCCATGACGAGCTTGCCGTCGAGATTGCCGGGCGCTGGTGTGACTACCGGCTGTATTTCCTGTGGCAGGAAGATCTAGGCGCGCTGCATTTTTCCTGCCTGTTGGAAAACCGGGTCCCGGTCGAAAAGCGCCGCGAGGTCAGTCTGCTTCTGGCGCTGCTGAACGAAAAGATGTGGCTCGGGCATTTCGATCTGTCCTCGGATGACGGGACCCCGATGTTTCGCCACACCCTGCTGCTGCGCGGCGCCGGACAGGTCTCGGTCGAGCAGATGGAGGATCTGGTCGAGATCGCCCTGCATGAATCGGAGCGGTTCTTCCCGGCCTTCCAATTCGTGATCTGGGGCGGTAAATCTGCCGAGGACGCGGTGAATTGCTCACTGCTCGACGTGGCCGGCGAGGCCTGACACCAGATACCGGAGACGCCTGATGACGACCCAGTCCCATGCCGCCCCTCTTCTACTGATCGGCTGCGGCAAGATGGGTGGGGCCATGCTGTCCGGCTGGCTTGCCGGCGGGGAGGCGTCCGGCGGTGTTCATGTGGTTGAGCCAAATGCCGACGCTACGGCGTCTTTCTCCGAGAGGGACGAGGTAACCGTCCACAATGCGATCGACGACCTGCCCGCTAATCTGACCCCGTCCGTGGTCATCCTGGCGGTCAAGCCGCAGTCGATGGACGACGCGGTCACCCCGCTCGCCCGGTTCACCAAGACCGGCACCTGTTTCCTGTCGATCGCCGCCGGCAAGACCATCGGCTATTTCGAAAAGCATCTCGGGTCTGAGGCTGCGATCGTACGGGCTATGCCGAACACCCCGGCAGCGGTCGGGCGCGGGATCACCGCCTATGTGGCAAATGATCGGGTCGATGCCG
>CALAHL010000684.1 GCA_937891725.1 uncultured Rhodospirillaceae bacterium
CGGGTCTCATACGGTCCCTTCCAGCTTGGTGATTTGGAGCCCGGCCAGGCGGCCGAGATCAAGCGCGCGGTATTGAAGGACCAGCTCGGCCTCGGTCGCAGCGAGGATGACAGCGGACGCGCCAAGGCACGGGCCAAACCGCCGATGCGTCCGGGTCGCGGGCGGGGACCGGCTCCCAAAACGGCGGGCGAAAGTGAGTCCGCACAGACCCCACGAGGTAAGGGCGGCCGTCCCCAGGCCGCCATTACTCGGAGCGCCAGCATTCAGACCCCGAATACCCAGGGTACAAAACCTCAAGGTACCAAACCCCAGAGTGGGAAACCTCAGGGCGCGAAACCCCAGGGCGCGAAACCCCAGGGCGCCAAACCCAGGCCCGGAAAGCTGACACTCAATAAACCGGCGGCCCGAAAACCCCGCGATTGACCCCTGGATGAAATCGCGTAATTCTCATATTTGGAAATTTTGTCCGTATATGGGAATTGCAAATGCCCGCTGCTCACACACAGCGCCTCGCGGATCATCTGAAGGCCCTGCGCCGGGAGCGAGACTGGCCGCTCGACCGGTTGGCGGAGCTGAGTGGCGTCAGCCGGGCGACCCTGTCCCGCGTCGAAAACGCCGAGGTCAGCCCGACCACCGAAGTGCTGGGCCGGCTCTGCGCCGCCTTTGAAATACGGATGTCTCGGCTGCTGTCGATGGTGGAGGCGGAGTTTCGCCCGGTGGTTCGGCGCACGGAACAGGCGGTCTGGACGGATCCGCAGATTGGGTTCACCCGCCGGGCGGTGTCGCCATCCTCGCCGCAACTTGCCGCCGAGGTTCTGGACTGCCTGTTGGAGCCGAACACGACCGTGTCCTACGACACTCCACCCGCTGGCGGGCTTGAGCACCATCTCGTGATTCTGGACGGGCAGCTTGAGGTGACGGTCGACGGCGCGGCGCACATGCTAACGCCTGGTGACTGTCTCCGCTACAAGCTCCTCGGTTCCAGCAGCTTCCGGACGTTCGAGGCTGTTGGCGCCCGCTACTTTCTGTTTTTGGTGTGAGGGACGGATGACCGGTTTCACAATTCGCGACGTGACCGTCGAAACCATCGCCGATCATTTGGACGGCTTGGCGGAGGTGCTCCATGCCTCGGTCCATATGGGGGCCAGTGTGAGTTTCATCCTGCCGTTCTCGATCGAGGACAGTCAGAGGTTCTGGCGTGCGAAGGTCGTACCCTCCGTCACCGCCGGTGGGCGGGTGCTTTTGGCCGCGATTGCCGAAGAAAGGGTCGCGGGAACGGTCCAACTGGATGTGGATCTGCCGCCGAATCAGGCCCATCGCGGCGAAGTGGCGAAATTGCTGGTGCATCCCGACTTCCGCAAGCAGGGCATCGCCCGAGCGCTGATGGAGACGCTGGAGAACCGGGCGCGGGGTCTCGGCAAAACCCTGATCACACTGGACACCCGGACCGGTGATAAGGCGGAGCCGCTGTATCGGTCGCTCGGCTACCTCGTCGCCGGGACAATTCCCAATTTTGCCCGTGCGCCCGAGACCCCGGATCGACTGGATGCGACCACCTATATGTACAAGCTGCTTTGATCGCCCTGGAAAACTTCGGGCCTCTCAGGCAGGTTGGCGGCTGAACAGAGTATCGCTGAATAGAGTCACCTGGGAGATCCCGCCTTGCGCATCGTCGCCGGAAGCCGACGCGGCTTGAAACTTGCCGCCCCTGAAGGTCTGGACGTCCGTCCCACCTCGGAGCGGGCGCGAGAAGCGTTGTTCTCGATGCTGACCAGCGGAAAGTACGGCAACGTGCTGATCGGACGCCGGGTGCTGGATCTGTTCGCGGGAACTGGCGCGCTCGGCCTCGAAGCGTTGTCGCGTGGCGCCTCACATGTGGTCCTGGTGGAGAACCATCCCCGCGCGGTTGCTGCCTTGAGAGCAAATGTGGCGACCTGCAAGGCGCGCGACGAGGCGCAGATCCGGGATCAGGACGCCACCGTCTTTCACGAGCGTGCGATCGAACCCGCCGGTCTGATCCTGATGGACCCGCCCTACGGCACCGGTGACTGGGCACCCGCATTGACCTCGGTCGCGGCGCGGGGCTGGATCGGAGATGACACGGTGATTGCGATTGAAGTCGCCAAGACCGAGGACCCGGAGGCTCCCGAAGGGTTTGAGCTGCTCGATCAACGCAAATACGGACGGGCCAAGATTGTGATCCTCCGTCGTGCCGGTGCTGAGACGGCCAACGCCTAGAAGCTAGAAGAACGTCGCCCGCCGCCGCTGGATCTCGATTGAACGGAGATTGTCGGCCCGTTGCTGGTCAAGGTTCGACAATGCGTCGCGGCAGACCGTAGGCAAGGTGACGCTGCTGCCACCGGCGGATGAGACTTCTCCTGTTTGGCACGCCCGAGTCACGCGCGTCCGCAAATCCATCCAAAACAATTCGTGTTTCGCCCGCACGTCCGCGTAGAACGCGTCGCGTTCTGCCGCGTAGGGAAAGCTCGACCGGTGCATGAGAATCGTCAATCGGGTTGGGCCGTCTTGATCGGACGCCAGGATGGTCAAAAGAGCACCGCCTGCCAGACGGTTGGTCATGATCGCGTCCGGCGTCTTTGATTTTCCAATACCCAGCGGTGGCTGGATCAGGGCCGTTGTATCGACGTAGTTGGGCGCGCTGCAGATCACCCGGATCGGATAGCCCAATTCCTGGGGTTGGAAGACCAGCGGTGCCGGCCGACCGGACCGGCTCTGTTGCTTGCCTTCGACCCGGCAGCGGGCACCGTCCGGAACGACCTCCACCAAGGTCGTTACTTTGGGCGTGCTGGTAACCGGCACCGGATTCAGTTCCGGCCCTTGCGCGCAGGCGGCGAGTGAGACCAGCAGCAGGAGGGTGAGGAGACGGGTTGGTCGCATGGGAAGAGTGTAACTCGCCTCCGCCCGTGTCATAAGG
>CALAHL010000685.1 GCA_937891725.1 uncultured Rhodospirillaceae bacterium
TCGGATAGGCTGTCGCGGTCTTTGAGCAGCTTCCAGCGCAGCCCCTTGAGGCTCGGATCGGTTCGCTGCTCGATGCGCCTGGTCTGATCGACGGCGGTGGAGGCGTGGGCGACGACGTGGAACTTGTCGAAGGTGATGCGCGCGTTGGGCAACTGCCTGGCCACGCCCTTGATGAAGGCCGGCGACATGTCGATGCTCACCGAGCGGACCTGCTCGGGCATGGCTTTGTGTTCGGCCAGGTATTCGGCGAAGTGGGTGATGGTCTTGGCGTCCTTGCCTTCGGTGACGAACACCACCTTGCGCTCATCCATATCGGTGGCGATGGTCAGGTAGTTGTGGCCGCGCCGGCAGGAGGTCTCGTCGATCGCCACCGCCGTCACCGTCGACAGATCGGCCTCGGCCAGGGCGAGATCGACATAGCGCGAACAGATCGCATGGACGCGATGCCAAGACAGGCCGACCAGCTTGGCCACGGCGGCAAAGGTCATCTGCCGGGCCATGGCCAGCACCAGCGCCTCGAACAGTAGGGTGAACCCGGCGAGCTTGCCGAACCACTCGGGCTCGACCTGCACGACCCGCCCGTCGGGCAGCTTCACGCGAGGCGTTCTGACCTCCAGGAAGCATTCGTGCTGGAAGAAGTTCAGATGCCGCAAGCGCTTGATCTGGGTGTCGTGGACCGGATGCACGCCTGCCACGCCGGCCGCCGGAAACCGTGTCCCGGCGACGAAATCGACACCGATCATCAGGGTCTTCTCGGCCACGTCGAAGTCGACGCCGTTGACGTACCACGGCTCGGCAATGCCCAAGGCCGCCTCGAAGAGTTGGTTCTGCATGCCCCGCACTCGCCTCCAGAGCCCCACCTGCACCCAGCATGGCCATGCGGGGATCGGCCCTCAAGGACGCTTCGCGCCGCTGCGCGGTGGCCTCCGGCCATCCTTGACCGCCGATCCCCGCCTGGCCCCGCAGAAGGCAGGTCGGGACGAAGGGATGGTCTCTCCAGTCGAACAAAGGGATGGGCGCCGGCCCGTCGTCCGGCCCCAGCTCGACAGCCTCTACCCACTCGGATTTCAAAAGAGGC
>CALAHL010000686.1 GCA_937891725.1 uncultured Rhodospirillaceae bacterium
GTTGATCACGGCGCCGATGCCGGTGGTTACGCCGCAGCCGATGTAGCAGACCTTATCGAACGGCGCGTCCTCGCGGATTTTGGCGAGGGCGATCTCCGGCAGCACCGAGTAATTCGCGAAGGTGGAGCAGCCCATGTAGTGATACAGCGGCTTGCCATCCAAGCTGAACCGACTGGTGCCGTCTGGCATCAGGCCCTGACCCTGAGTGGTGCGGATCGCCTGACAGAGGTTGGTCTTGGGGTTCAGGCAGTATTCGCATTCCCGGCATTCCGGGGTGTAGAGGGGGATCACGTGGTCGCCCTTTTTCAGGGTTCGCACGCCGGGTCCCACATCCACCACCACACCCGCACCCTCATGACCGAGGATGGTCGGGAAGATGCCTTCCGGATCGCCGCCCGACAGGGTGAAGGAATCGGTGTGGCAGATGCCGGTGGCCTTCATCTCGATCAGGACCTCGCCTTCCTTCGGACCTTCCAGGTCGACGTCGGCGATTTCCAGCGGTTTGCCGGCTTGGATGGCGATGGCGGCGCGGACCTTCATGCGGTTTCCCCTGATTGTCGTCTCAGATTTGACAATATGTGTTTTTGATCCCGGATTGGACCGGTTTCGGACAGTTTTAGACGCTGATTAGGAACCAGACGGTGGCGGCAGCGGCGATGCCAAGGCTGAGCAGAAGTTGCCAGTTAGAGCCTTCGTAGACGTTTTCGACAGGAACGCCGCGCTTCTCGCGCTCGGCTGCAAGGGGAGCATTGACCACGGCTTTAGCCTCCGGTTTGGGGTGCGGTGCGGGTGATTTTGCGGCAGGTTTAGCAGCGGTTTCAGCGACCGGTTTCCCGGCCGGTTTCGCTGCGGGCTTCGCAGCAGGCTTTGTATCCGCCGGCGTGGCATCTGCGGACCCGCCGTCGTTCGCCCGTGCTGCGGCGATCTCGCTGAATTTGGTAAAAAAGTCGTTGGCGTACTTCTTCGCGGTCGAATCGATCAGCCGCGCGCCGATCTGGGCGAGTTTTCCGCCAACGCTTGCGCTGACCTCGTATGTCAGCTCGGTCGCGGCCCCGCCGTCGACCTCTTCCAGGCTGACCTTGGCGCCGCCCTTGGCAAATCCGGCGGCCCCGCCCTTGCCCTCACCGGAGATGGTGTAGCCCTTCGGCGGATCGATATCGGACAGGGTGACGGCGCCGCCGAACTTGGCCTTCACCGGACCGACCTTGACCGAGACCTTGGCGTTGAAGCTGGTGTCCGACGTCTTGTTGACCTCTTCGCAGCCCGGAATGCATTGCTTCAGCACCTCGGGGTCGTTCAGCGCTTCCCAGACGGTTTCACGCGGTGCCGGGATCGTGTGCTGTCCGCTCATTTCCATTGGAAAGGCTCCATTCGTTCTGTTTGTCTGTCGGCGGGCCGATGCAAATCGACCCCAAACCGTGTCTCACGCCGGACTTACCATGATTTCCGAACCCTCGCCAATCATCAGCGGTGATCCGGCGTCGGATATCGGAGCACGACTGTGGGGGTTTCGGGGGCCGGACCCTTGGGGCATACTCCGCGCCGAGATTTCGGCGGGATTGAATTTTCGCCAGGACCGACGGGGAATGGGACGAGGGGCGCATGTCCGAAAAGAGTTTGAAACTAACGGTGATCGGCGGACTCAGTAAGGTGGGTCTTGGTGCCTTCGGCGGGCTGACGATGCTGCTTGCGGCAGCAAGTCCGGCGCTGGCGGCGGGCGAGGGCGCACCGCATTTGGACGGATCGCTCATGGCGCTCTATTGGGCGGTTCCGTTCGCGGGCATTCTGCTGTCGATCGCAGTGTTTCCGCTGGTCGCGCCGAATTTCTGGCATCACCATTTCGGCAAGATCTCGGCGTTCTGGGCCCTGGCGTTTCTGATTCCGTTCGCGATCTTCTTCGGCTGGCAGCTGGCGCTCTACGAAGTCCTGCACGTCATGCTGCTGGAGTACATTCCGTTCATCATTCTGCTGCTTTCGCTGTTCACGGTCGCGGGCGGTGTCCGGCTGCGGGGCTCCCTCAAGGGCTCGCCGATCGTCAACACTGCGATCCTGCTGCTGGGGACGGTGATCGCGAGTTGGATGGGCACGACAGGCGCCGCGATGCTGCTGATTCGGCCGATCCTGAACGCGAACGAGGGCCGGAAGAGCGTGGTTCATGTGGTTGTGTTTTTCATCTTCCTGGTGGCGAATATCGGCGGCTCCCTGACGCCGCTCGGCGATCCGCCGTTGTTCCTGGGATTCCTGAAGGGCGTGTCGTTCTTCTGGCCGACCACCCATATGCTGGCGCCGATGGCGATGGCTTCGGGAATCCTGCTGGTGCTGTTTTTCGTGGTCGACAGCATTCTCTATGCCCGGGAGGACGAGACCTATAAGGCCAAGCGCGCAGGCGATGGCGAGACCCTCGCGGTCGAGGGTGGGGTCAACATCCTCCTGCTGGGCGGCGTCGTCGGCGCGGTTCTTTTGTCGGGCGTTTGGAAGCCAGGGATTCAGTTCACGATCTACCATGTGAATTGGGAACTTCAGAATATCGCGCGAGATGTTCTGTTGCTTGCGATTGCCTATGTATCGTGGAAGATCACCAGCCGCGACAGCCGCAGTGCCAACGGGTTCTCGTGGTTCCCGATCCTCGAAGTCGGCAAGCTGTTCATCGGTATTTTCCTGACCATCATTCCCGCCATCGCCATTCTGAAGGCCGGAACCGAAGGCTCGCTGAGCAGCGTAATCAACGCGGTCAGCTCGGAGACCGGTGAGCCGGTGAACATGGCTTATTTCTGGCTGACCGGAATCCTATCGTCCTTCCTGGACAATGCGCCGACCTATCTGGTGTTCTTCAACACCGCCGGCGGCGACGCGCAGGAACTGATGGGACCGCTTGCCAACACGTTGCTCGCGATCTCCGCAGGTGCCGTGTTCATGGGGGCGAACACCTATATCGGCAACGCGCCCAATTTCATGGTCAAGGCTATCGCCGAAGAGCGCGGTGTTCCGATGCCGAGCTTCTTTGGCTATATGCTCTGGTCCGTGGTGATCCTGATGCCGATTTTCGTGGTCGTCGGATACGTCTTCTTCTGAAGCAGCTGAGGGTCAGCCCTCCTTGCGGGCGATCAGGTAGCAGTGGACGTAGTCCATCGCGTGGCCGTCCGGGTTGTCGGCGACCAAGGATTCGTAGTTGCCGTAAAACGAATCGATGATCGCCTGTCGTTCTTCGATCGGGCGGTCGGCGGACAGGCCTTTGACAAAGGTCGCCTCGCTCCAGGAGCGTAGGGTCGGGATGTAGCTTTTCGCGAACCGTACCGGGTCGCCATGCTGTTTGAAATCGGTCGCGAACGGGCAGGGGACGACCCGCGTCTCCACGTGATCGATGCGCAATCCCGCCTGATAAACAGGGTCCGACTTATCCTCGAGCGGTCGGGTGAACTGCTCCACGGTGCGGTAGCATTGCGGAAAGTTGGTGGCACGGTATTCCTGCTCGGTGATCACCTCGTCCTCGCACAGCCCCTGCCATAGCGCGTTGAAGGTGTCGAACATGCTGACGCCGCCGGTGTGGCCCAGATAGCGGCCTTCCTCGTCGATCCCGAAATTGAACAGCGCCAACCGCCCTCCGGGCGCCAGCTCCCGCGCCCGGTTGACCAGCATGCTGCGCCAGTCTTTGGCACCCTGTTCCTCGAACGCGGCGCGCGCAGCACCACTTGCCCCCACCATGTGGACATGATCGGAGATTTCGGCCGGAACCTCGCTGATATAGTGCGACGCGGTCGCGGAGAACCCAAGGTTCAACCCGCCCGCTGGAAACATCGGCTTATGAAACGAGGTCGCCGAGGCGTAGACGTACAGGTTCGAGATGTCGTCCACGTAGCCTTTGAGATCGGATTGGCCGTGAACGTTCTGGAAGACCTGGCTGAAATCGTTCTTTGGCAGATCCGTATAAACCATCTGGAGCGGCCGGGACGGTACCTTCTCCCGGATCCGCCCAAGCACCGTGCGCACCATGTCGATCGACGTTCCCCCATCGGCGCAGCCCATATCCGCCATGGTGAAGGTCGAGCCGTCGTCGGCCGGCGCCATACGGTCCAGCGCATCGAGGATCAGCGGGGTCGCCAAATCGATCACGTCTTTCGCGCCGGTCGTCGCCTTCGAATAATAGCCGCCACCTTTCATCGCCATGAACCGTTCGGTCGTGCCGGCTTGTGCTGCGCTCATGCGAGATCTCCTTGGCTGTTGTCTGGCGACGGAAAGCGGTGCGGAACGAGTGTCCTGCCGAGATGCTAGCGAACTCTGCATGGGGTTGTCTCGGCAAGAGCGGAGTTGCGCGCTACTGTGCCCCCGTTTTCGTAACCTGGCATTTCACCGAACCGCAGAGGCTCCGCCCGTGTATTCCCTGTTCCGCTCGCTTTCCGTGGTCGAATGCTCGGCCTTTATCGCGGCTCCCTTGGCCGCCATGACCCTCGCGCAATTGGGGGCAGAGGTCATTCGGGTCGACATGATCGGCGGCGGATTGGACTACAGGCGCTGGCCGCTCACCAAGGACACCGGGCGCAGCCTCTACTGGGCAGGGCTGAACAAAGGCAAGCGCTCGGTGGCAGTGGATCTCCGGAAGCCCGAAGGCCGGGAGCTGGTGCAGCAATTGGCGACCCGCCCTGGTCCGAATGCCGGCGTGCTGCTGACCAATTTCGCGGAGGTCCCCTGGTTGGCCCAGGCCGAGCTTGAGAAAAGGCGGGCGGACGCGATTTCGGTGGTGGTGCAGGGCAGCCCGGACGGCGCGCCTGCGGTGGACTACACCATCAACTGTGCGGTCGGGTTTCCGGAGCTGACCGGGCCGGACACCCGGCCCGTGAACCACGTGCTGCCGGCCTGGGATATCGGCTGTGGCCTACATGCGGCCCTCGGGATGCTGGGGGCGATCCGGCATCGGGAGGAGACGGGTAAGGGCCAGCGGGTCGAGGTCTCGCTGTCCGATATCGCCATGGCCATGGTCGGCAATCTCGGCCAGATCGCCGAGGTGCAAGTCAACGATGAGGACCGCAAGCCGATCGGCAACGACCTGTTCGGCGCCTTCGGCCGGGATTTCGAGACCGCCGACGGTAAGCGGCTCATGGTCGTCGCCATTACCATCAAGCAGTGGAAGAACCTGTGCCGGGTCTGCGGAATCGAGGCGCAGGTCAAGGCGCTGGAGACGGCTCTGGACGTGGATTTCACCGATGAGGGTCAACGGTTCACCTGGCGCGAGGTCCTGTTCGCGCTGGTCGCCAAGTGGATCGCCGCTCATCCGCTCGCCGAGATCGGGGACCTGTTCGACGCGGCGGGGCTGAGCTGGGGGCCGTATCATTCTGTCCGGGAGATGCTGGAGCACGACCGCCGCGCGAGCGCCGAGAACCCGATGTTCGAACAGGTCACGCATACCGGCATCGGCAGCTATCTGACACCGGGCTCTCCGATCGTGTTCAAGGGCCTCGCGCGGGAGGCGGTGCAGCCGGCACCGGTGCTGGGGCAGGATACCGACGAGATCCTGGCGGAACGTCTGGGGCTGGACAGCGGGGCGATCGGCAAACTGCACGACGCGGGAATCGTCGCCGGGCCGGACGCTTGAGCTAACATTTTAAAATGAGGGAACGCGGATCATGGATATTCGATTGGACGGACGCGGTGCGGTGATCACCGGTGGCAGCCTGGGTCTGGGTCGGGCAATCGCGACCCGCTTTGCGGACTCCGGCGCGAAGGTGGTGATCGCGGGCCGGGGCGCGGACAGTCTCGAAGCCGCTAAGGCCGCGATTAAGGAGGCGACCGGACAGGACGTCACAACCGTCCAGGCCGATGTCTCAACTGCCGAAGGCTGCGCCCGTCTGATCAATGCGGCCGAGGATGCACTAGGGCAGGTGGAGATCCTGGTCAACAATGCGGGTACCTCCGCGCGCGGTCCATTCCTGGAGGTTGATGACGCGGCCTGGCAGACCGATCTGGATCTGAAGCTGTTCGCCCATGTGCGGCTGTGCCGCCGGGTGCTGCCCGCGATGGCGGAGCGAAAATGGGGTCGGATCATCAACGTGCTGAATATTGGCTCGAAAGCGCCTCAGGCCGAGGGCGCGCCGACGGCTGTCAGTCGTGCGGCGGGTCTGGCCCTGACCAAGCTGCTGGCGAGCGAGTTCGCGCCGCATAACGTGCTGGTCAACGCGATGCTGGTCGGCAAGATCCGCTCCAACCAGTGGGAAAAGTGGCACGCCAAAGCGGGCGACAACCGCTCGCTCGACGAGTACTACGACGACATCGGCAAGGGCATCCCGCTTGGCCGCTACGGATACTCGGAGGAGTTCGCGGATCTCGCCTGTTTCCTCGCATCTGAGAACGCGGGCTACGTGACCGGCACCGGGATCAACGTGGACGGCGGGCTGAGTCCTGTCGTGTAATTACGCGCCCCGCAGGTAGCGCACCGCCGCATCCCGCTCAAACAGATAGAGCAGGGTCCGGGCGGCCTGGCCCCGTGGGCCTTCCAGTTCCGGGTCCTTGTCGAGCAGGAGCCGGGCATCGTCGCGGGCGGTCGGCAGCAGGTGAACATGCTCCTCCGGGTCGACCAGACGGAATGTGGGCAGGCCACTTTGCTTGGTGCCGAGAACTTCACCGGCGCCGCGCAGCCGCAGATCTTCCTCCGCGATCAGGAATCCGTCCTCGGTCTCCCGCATCACTTTGAGCCGTGCCTTGCCGGTTTCCGAGATCGGGTTGCCGTACAGCAGCAGACAGGCCGACTCCCGGTCGCCCCGCCCAACCCGGCCCCGCAACTGGTGAAGCTGGGACAATCCGAACCGTTCGGCATGTTCGATGATCATCACGGTTGCGGCCGGCACGTCGACGCCGACCTCGATCACCGTGGTAGCCACCAGCAGGTCGACACTACCGTCCTTGAACGCGTGCATGACTGCGTCCTTCTCAGCCGCCTTCATGCGTCCGTGGACGACACCGACCCGGTCGCCGAACCGGCGCTGAAGGGTGGATGCGCGCTCCTCGGCGGCCATCAGGTCGCTTTGCTCGCTCTCCTCCACCAATGGGCAGACCCAATAGATTTTGGCCCCGCTGTCGAGTTTGCGGGCGACCCCGCCGATCACTTCCTCAAGCCGGTCGATTGGGACGGTGCGGGTGTCGATCGGCTTCCGTCCCGGCGGCTTCTCGTCGAGCTTGGAGACGTCGAGATCGCCATAGGCTGTCATCACGAGGGTGCGCGGGATCGGGGTCGCGGTCATCACCAGCGTATCGACCCCGGCGCCCTTCTCGGAGAGGCTCATCCGCTGGTGCACGCCGAAGCGGTGCTGTTCGTCCACGATGACCAGCGCCAGATCGCGGAACCCGACCCCGTCCTGGAACAGCGCGTGGGTGCCGACCGCGATCTGGGCCGACCCCTCGGCGATCCGCAGGCGCGCCTCCTGCCGGGCTTTGCCTTTGTCGCGTCCGGTCAGAATTTCCACGCGGATGCCGGCGGCGCGGGCGATCGGCTCGATCGTCGCGAAATGCTGACGGGCAAGGATCTCGGTCGGCGCCATCAGCACCGCCTGGGCGCCGCATTCGACTGCATTGAGCATTGCAATCAAAGCCACCAGCGTCTTCCCGCTGCCGACATCGCCCTGCAGCAGGCGCAACATGCGGGTGTCGGCGGCCATATCGCCCTCGATTTCCGCCAGGGCCGTCAGCTGAGCACCGGTGGGTTTGAACGGTAGCGCGTCCAGCACCTTTTTGCGCAAGACCCCGTTGCCCTTCAGCGAGCGGCCCTTGGCCCGCTTCATGCGCGCCCTGACCAGCGAGAGCGCCAACTGGTTCGAAAGCAGCTCGTCATAGGCGAGCCTCACACGCGCCGGATGATCGGGCTGGATGTCGGCGGGCAGGGTGGGGCTGTTGACGGTGCGCATAGCATCATCCCAGGACGGCCACATCTCGCGTCCCATCAGGGTCGGCTCAATCCATTCGACCAGCTTCGGCAAACCCGACAAGGCCTGCTCGATCCCGCGGCGCAGCGTTTTCTGCGGCAAGCCTTCGGTTGTCGGATAAATCGGTTCCACCGTCATGATTGATGGACCTTCGGCCTCGACCACCACGTGTTCCGGGTGCGGCATCTGGGCGCGATCCCGATAGCGTTCGATCTTACCGCTGATCACCCGCTTCTGGCCGACCGGCAGCAGTTTCTCGACCCAGTCTCCCTTCACGTGGAAATAGACCAGATCCATCTCCGCACTCTCGTCCTTCACCACCACACGATAGGGCGCGCGGCGATTGGCACCCGGACGATGTTCCAGAACCGTGACGGTGATCGTCGCGATCCGGCCCTCGGGCGCGGTCGCGATCGGCGGGGAGAACCGCCGGTCCACCACGTTCGACGGCAGATGCCAGCACAGATCGATGATCTTCGGTCCCGCCGCCTTTTCGATCAGCTTGGCGTAGCGCGGCCCGATCCCTTTCAGCCGGGACAGGTCGGCAAACAGCGCAAACAGGATCTCAGGACGGGGCAAGGCGGGCTCTTGGTGGTTGAGGGCACGAAATGACGCGCGGCATGGGGTGGTCGGGGCGTAACCGGAGCGTTATATCCTACCGCCCAATGATGTCAGCCCGAATGCCGACATCGATGTTTGTCCCCGAATGCTTTTCGTGGAGGTCTTATGTCCGAGACTTTGGACGCCCGTCGCAAGCGGCTCAAGTACCGCAGTTCCTATACCGGGACCAAGGAAACCGATGTGATGCTCGGTGGTTTCGCCAATCGGCATCTGGCCGACCTGGACGAGGCGCAATTGGATCGCTACGAGCACCTTCTGGAGATCGACGATCCCCGGCTCTACAAATGGATCTCCGGGCGCGAGCCCGCCCCCGAGGAATACGACACCGACGTGCTTCGGATGATTCAGGATTTCAAACCAAACGCCTGACCCCGCCTGTGGGTCGGCCTTGCGGACCGGCATAGCCTTATGGATCTGAGTAAGTTTCCCCGCGCCGTCGGCCGGGTCACGGTTTCCTCCGCCCCGGACGGGGTCGACGCCATAACCTTGTCACGGCTAACCCGGGATCGGGGATCGGTCGTCTATGTCGCCCGAGACGATTCCCGCATGGCGACCATGCAGGCCATGCTGGACGTGGTCGACCCGGAGCTCAAGACGGTGCTGCTGCCGGCCTGGGATTGTTTGCCCTATGACCGGGTGTCACCGAATGGCGAGGTGGTCGGCCTTAGGGTTCGATCACTCGCC
>CALAHL010000687.1 GCA_937891725.1 uncultured Rhodospirillaceae bacterium
CCCGCTGCATTCACTGCACCCGATGCGTCCGGTTTTCGACCGAGATCGCCGGCGTGACCGATATGGGCATGCTGAATCGGGGCGAGAATGCCGAGATCACGACCTATCTCGAGAAGGCGTTGGACAGTGAGTTGTCGGCCAATGTCATAGACCTGTGTCCGGTCGGGGCCCTGACTTCGAAGCCCTATGCCTTCGTCGCCCGTCCGTGGGAACTGAAGAAAACCGAGACCGTCGACGTGATGGATGCGGTCGGCTCCAACATCCGGGTCGATGCGCGCGGCTCCGAGGTCTTGCGGGTGCTGCCGCGGCTCCATGAGGGGATCAACGAGGAATGGATCTCCGATAAGACCCGCTACGCCTGTGACGGCCTGAAGCGCCAGCGGCTCGACCGGCCCTATGTGCGCGGCGCCGATGGAAAGCTGAAACCGGCTAGCTGGGATCAAGCGTTTGCAACCATCGCCTCCAAGGCGAAAGAGGTGTCCGGCAAGCAGATGGCCGCGATCGCGGGCGATATGGTCGACGCCGAGTCGATGTTCGCGCTGAAATCGCTGATGACGGCATTGGGCTCGCCCAATATTGATTGCCGTCAGGATGGCTCGAAACTGACGGCGAATGCCCGTGCGGGCTACATCTTCAACACCACCATCGCCGGGATCGAGCGAGCCGATGCGCTGCTGATCGTGGGATCGAACCCGCGCTGGGAAGCGGCGCTGGTCAATGCCCGCATCCGCAAAACCTGGCTGCACAAGCCGATCAAGATCGGTGTCGTGGGCCAGAGATTGGATCTGACTTACGATTACGACTATCTCGGCGCGGGCCCGCAAACCTTGGCCGAGATCGCCTCGGGCGAGCACGGCTTTGCCCAGGTTCTGAAGGACGCCAAGGCCCCGATGCTGATCGTCGGACAAGGCGCGCTGAGCCGGGTGGACGGCGAGTCGGTTCTGGCCGCCTGTCGTGCGATCGCCGAGCAAACGGGTATGGTCTACGACGAGAGCCGCAGCGAAACTCCGGGCGAAGATGGTACCGAGCCGACTGTCACGATTACCCCGGCCTGGAATGGCTTCAATGTTCTGCACACGGCTGCGGCCCGGGTCGCCGGTCTGGATCTCGGCTTCGTGCCTGGTGACGGTGGCAAGGACGTGGATGCGATCCTGAAGGCGGCCAAAACCGGTGCGGTCAAGTTCCTGTATCTGCTGGCGGCCGATGAGATTGAGGCCAAGGGCTTCTCCAATTGTTTCGTGGTCTATCAGGGCCATCATGGCGACAAGGGCGCCCAGGCAGCGGATGTTGTCCTGCCGGGTGCCGCCTATACCGAGAAGGACGGTCTGTACGTCAACACCGAGGGCCGCGTTCAGCGTGGTGTCGGCGCGGCGTTTCCTCCGGGTGAGGCGCGGGCGGATTGGAAGATTCTGCGAGCGCTGTCCGATGTGCTGGGCCAGACCCTGCCATACGACACGCTTGAGGATCTGCGGATGGCGCTGAACAAGGCGCACCCAGTGTTCACAGGGCTTGATGTCACCGAGGCGGCAGACTGGTCGGCGTTCGCGGAGTTGAGCCTGACGGACGGCAAGATGGACGACGGCGTGCCGTTTGCCTCGCCGATTGAAAACTTTTATATGACCGATCCGATCAGCCGGTCCTCGGCCACCATGGCGGCGTGCACAGAGGACTTCGTTGTGCCGAAGCGCAAGGCGGCCGCATCATGAGTGCAATTGATCCCTATATCTTGTCCGGTGTGATCATCGTCGCCCAGATCCTGGCGATTGTGGTCCCCTTGCTGGTGGCTGTGGCCTATCTGACCTACGCAGAGCGCAAGGTGATCGGTGCCATCCAGCTCCGAAAAGGCCCGAACGTGGTTGGCCCCTTCGGCCTGCTTCAGCCGTTCGCGGACGGAATCAAGCTGCTGGCAAAGGAAACCATCCTGCCGGCCGGTGCGAACAAGCTGATCTTCATCCTCGCGCCGATGCTGACTTTTGTCCTCAGCCTGATCGCCTGGGCGGTGATCCCGTTCGATGACGGTATGGTTCTGGCCAATATCAATGTCGGGGTTCTGTATCTGTTTGCGATCAGCTCCCTGGGCGTTTACGGCGTGATCATGGCCGGTTGGGCGTCTAACTCGAAATATGCATTCCTGGGGGCACTGCGTTCCGCGGCACAGATGGTCTCCTATGAGGTCTCGTTGGGCTTCGTGATCATTTCGGTCCTGCTGTGCGTCGGCTCGCTGAACCTGTCCGATATCGTGATGGCGCAGAAGACCATCTGGTTCGCGATCCCGCTGTTCCCGATGTTCGTGGTGTTCTTCATCTCGGCATTGGCGGAGACCAACCGTGCCCCGTTCGATCTGCCGGAGGGTGAATCGGAGCTGGTGGCCGGTTATTTCGTCGAGTATTCCTCGATGAGCTTTGCGCTGTTCTTCCTGGGCGAATACGCCAACATGATCCTGATGAGCGCGATCACGGCGGTTCTGTTCCTCGGCGGTTGGCTCCCGCCGATCGACATCGCCCCGCTCAACTGGATTCCGGGTCCGATCTGGTTCTTCCTGAAGATCGCGTTCGTTCTGTTCTTCTTCCTGTGGGTGCGGGCGACCATGCCCCGCTACCGCTATGACCAACTGATGCGGCTCGGCTGGAAAGTGTTCCTCCCGCTGTCGCTGTTCTGGGTGGTGCTGACCGCGGGCGTGCTCGTGACCTTCGATCTGGTGCCGGCATGATCCGACTTTCGACTGTTTCCCCTGACCGACCCACCTTGGAGGTGTAAGACATGGCTGCGTCCGCGTTTTCTCCCCGTCGCCTGCTCTTGGGTGAACTGGTCTCGGGAATGAGCCTGACCTTGAAGTACTTCTTCAAGCCGAAGGTGACGATCAATTATCCTTACGAGAAGGGGCCGATCAGCCCACGTTTCCGGGGTGAGCACGCGTTGCGCCGCTACCCCAATGGGGAAGAGCGCTGCATTGCCTGCAAGCTCTGCGAGGCGGTCTGCCCGGCTCAGGCGATTACGATCGAAGCCGAACCGCGTGACGACGGCTCACGTCGGACCACGCGCTATGACATCGACATGACCAAGTGCATCTACTGCGGTTTCTGCCAGGAGGCGTGTCCGGTGGATGCGATCGTCGAGGGGCCGAATTTCGAGTTCGCGACGGAGACCCGTGAGGAGTTGTTCTACAACAAGGACAAGCTGCTCGCGAATGGGGACCGCTGGGAAGGTGAGATCAGCCACAATCTGACCGCCGATGCGCCCTACCGTTAAGGCTGAACCTTAAGGTTGGCTGAGAACGCACCGTTAAGATTGAGTTTTGTGCGAAAGTCCGGGGATAACCCGGGGGGGATTGAATGATACAAGCGCTGGCCTTCTATCTCTTTGCGGCGGTGACCGTCGCCTCCGGCGTGATGGTGATCAGCTCCCGGAACCCGGTGCATTCGGTGCTGTTTCTGATCCTGGCCTTCTTCAACGCAGCCGCTTTGTTCGTGCTGTTGGGGGCCGAGTTCCTGGCGATGATCCTGATCGTGGTCTATGTGGGCGCGGTGGCGGTGCTGTTCCTGTTCGTGGTGATGATGTTGGACATCAACTTCGTCGAACTGCGGCAGGGCTTTGCGAGGTACCTCCCCATCGGGGCGGCGATCGGCCTGGTGCTGCTGGCGGAGATCTTCTTGGCGGTCGGAGCCTGGACGGTCATTCCGGTGACGGCGGACAACAATTTGACGTCGATCCCGCCAATGAACGACGTCACCAACACGCACGCCTTGGGCGCGCTTATCTATACCCACTACGTCTATCTGTTTCAGACGGCGGGGCTGATCCTGCTGGTGGCGATGATCGGCGCAATCGTCTTGACGCTGCGCTCCCGCACGGACGTGAAGCGCCAGTCCGTTGATGCGCAGAATGCACGCCGCCCGGAAGATGTTGTCGAAGTGATGAAGGTCGGACGCGGGGGAGGCGTGTGATGGATATCGGGGCCATGGAAATCGGGCTGGGGCATTACCTGACGGTCGCGGCGATCCTGTTCACGCTGGGTATTTTCGGGATCTTCCTGAACCGCAAGAACGTGATCATCATCCTGATGTCGATCGAGCTCATGCTGCTCGCGGTGAACATCAATCTCGTCGCCTTCTCGGCCTTTCTCGGCGATCTGACAGGTCAGGTCTTCGCGCTGTTCATCCTGACCGTAGCCGCCGCCGAGGCTGCCATCGGTCTCGCCATCCTGGTCGTCTACTTCCGAAACCGCGGCTCGATCGCGGTGGAAGACATCAACCTGATGAAGGGGTAAGGGAGGATGCTTACAGCCATCGTCTTCCTGCCGTTGCTCGGCGCGATCATCGCCGGGTTCTTCGGGCGCCAGATCGGGGATCGCGGCGCGCAGATTGTGACCTGCGGCGCCATGGGAATCTCGGCGATCCTC
>CALAHL010000688.1 GCA_937891725.1 uncultured Rhodospirillaceae bacterium
CTTCTGGGTGGCGACCAGGTCGAATCCGTGTACCTCGTGGCCTGCCTTGACCAGATTGATCGCCATCGGCAACCCCATGTTGCCAAGCCCGAGGAATGCAATCCGCGCCATGTGTCTCTCCCGGTCGGTGATCGTGACGTTTTTGCAGCGGCCCCGATTTCACCCGTATTGATCGATATCCTGTTACGCCAGACTAAACCGAGAACTCGGTATCGTCCAAGGGGGCAAAGTATCTGTCCACCAGATCGTTCGAGACCTCGGCCAGCGAGGCCGGAGACCAGTTCGGTGCATGGTCTTTGTCGACCAGCACCGCCCGAATCCCCTCGAAGAAGTCTCCGCCGGCCATGCAGCGTTGGGTCATCCGGTATTCCATGGTCAGAACCTGCGCGAGACTCGACATGTCGCGGCCCCGCCGCAGTTGGGCAAAGCTGATCTTCAGACTGGTGGGGGATTTCTTGAGCAGCACGTCGCGGGTCTCGGCGGCGAAGGCGGACCCGCCCTTGGCTTCCCGGTCCAGTGCGTCGAAGATCGCCTCGACCGATTTTTGGGCAAAGCACCGATCGATCACCGCCCGCTCGGCCACCACCGGGTCGCTCTCCGCGTCCGGTGTTTCGGCAAAGCGCTCCAGCACATCGTTCACCGCGGCCCGACCGTTGGTGGTTTCGGCCAGCTCCGACGTCAGCGCCGCCTCGAACTCCCCGATCCGTCCGGCCGGAACCATGTGGGTTGCAACGCCGAGCGCCAGGGCTCCGGCCGCCCCGAGCCGCGCGCCGGTCAGGGCCAGATACATCCCGGTCTCCCCCGGCAGCCGCGGCAGGAACCAGCCGCCGCCCACGTCCGGGAACAGGCCGATCGCACTTTCCGGCATCGCGAACATCAGCCGCTCGGTCGCGATCCGATGGGATCCGTGGATCGACAGCCCCACGCCGCCGCCCATGGTCACCCCGTCGATCAGCGCGACATAGGGCTTGGACAGGGCATGAATGGCGTGGTTCAGCCGGTACTCGTCCATGAAGAACGTCCGGCTCAACTCAGAGGGACCCTCAAAGCTGTAACCGCCGCCGTCGACCGCCTTCATCATCGAGTACCAGACGGCCCGCACATCGCCGCCGGCGCAAAACGCCTTTTCGCCCGCTCCCCGGATCAGGATCGCCTTGATGCCGTCGTCGTCTTCCCAGCTGTCGAGCTTGGGCGCCAGCGCGCGGACCATGTCATGGGTCAGCGCGTTCAGCGCCTTCGGGCGGTTCAAGGTGATGGTGGCAAGCCCACCCTCTTCGGAGAAGCTGATATCGTCGGTCATGGAGTCCGGATCCTGGTCTGAGTGAGACTTGTCGTGAGCTTTTGCGAAGGTCGGGGCAGGAGGCTCAGGCAGCCAACATCTTGCGGGCGATCACCACCCGCATGATCTCGTTGGTGCCCTCAAGGATGCGGTGTACCCGAAGGTCGCGCAACAGCCGCTCCAGCGGGAAGTCCTTGAGATAGCCGTACCCGCCGTGCAACTGCAAGGCCTCGTCGACGACCTTGAAACCGATATCTGTCGCAAAGCGTTTGGCCATAGCCGCATGCTTCGTGGCATCGGGCGATTGGGCGTCCAGGCTGCAGGCGGCACGGTAGGTCATCAGCCGGGCGGCATCCAATTCGGTTTCCATATCGGCAAGCTTGAACTGGGTTGCCTGGAATTCGGTCAACGGTTTGCCGAACTGCTTGCGGTCCTTCACATAAGTCAGAGTGGCCTTCATCGCGGCCGCAGCACCGCCCAGGGAGCAGGCGGCGATGTTGATGCGCCCGCCGTCCAATCCGCGCATCGCGATCTTGAAGCCGTCGCCCTCCAGGCCGACCAGATTGTCGATCGGCACCTCGCAATTCTCGAAATTGACCATCGACGTCGGCTGACTGTTCCAGCCCATCTTGCGCTCGGGTTTCCCGTAGGACAGGCCCTTGGTCCCGCGCTCCACCAGGACACAGGAGACGCCGCCGGCGCCGTCTTCGCCGGTCCGGCACATCACGGCATAGACATCGCTGGTCGGGCCGCCGGAGATGAACGCCTTGGTTCCGTTCAGCACGTAATGCGAATTGCCCTTCTTTTCGGCCCGAGTCTTCAATGCCGCCGCGTCGGAGCCGGATCCCGGTTCGGTCAGGCAGTAGCTCGCGACGGTGTCCATCGCGCACAGCTTCGGCAGGAACCGTTGCCGCACCTCCTCGGAGCCGAAGCTGTCGACCATCCAGGCGACCATGTTGTGAATCGAAAGATAGGCCGCCGTCGACACGCAACCTTCGGAGAGCGCCTCGAATACCAGCGCGGAGTCCAACCGGCCCAGCCCCGAGCCGCCGACATCCTCGCGCACATAGATTCCGGCCAGTCCGAGGGCGGCGGCTTCCTTCAAGGTCTCGACCGGAAAATAGCCCTGCTCATCCCACTCGGCAGCGAAGGGTGCCAGTTTCTCGGCCGCGAAAGACCGCGCCATATCCTGAATCGCCTGTCGAT
>CALAHL010000689.1 GCA_937891725.1 uncultured Rhodospirillaceae bacterium
CGTTCAGCTTGACGTAATGGCCGTTCTCGGCGCCGCCTCCGATCCACTGGCTGTCACCGATCAGCAGATCGCAGAGCTTGCCGCCGGAATTCAGCTCATTCAGCATCCGATCCGCGAAATTCGGCCAGGGCACGAACTCGAAGCTCATGTTGTGGCCGGACTGCGCCTCGAATTCCTTGGACAGCTCCACCAGGGCATTGGCCGGATCCCAGGCCGCCCAGCAGAGCGTCAAATCCTCGGCCTTGGCGTGTCCCGCCGCACCGACCACGACAAAAGATGCTGTCGTCAAAGCAAGTAATTGTTTTTTCATGGCTTTCTCCCTTACCGAAATGCGCCCATCACATCTGAGGTGAATTATCACTGCGCTTTCTGTCTTGAACCGTAAATGACGTACGTACCTCATGTCGAGAAAAAAGACCTTGGCGCACGAAAATTTCCAAATCGCCTCGGCCGGTAGACGTCAGAGCGCGAGCGAGACCCAGGCGCCGTTCTTTTTGGACGACCTGACGCAGGCGTCCACGAAGGCCACGCCCTCGAGGCCATCCTGCACGCCGGGGAGGAGCGCGAGTCCGGTTGACGATCCGTCTCTCTGCGCAGAGATCGCATCGGCCGCCTCGGTGTAGATCGTGGCGAAGGCCTCGAGATATCCCTCTGGATGACCGGCCGGTATCCGGCTGACCCGGGCGGCCGCCTCGCTTGCCCCCGGTCCGGCGCGGGTTAACACCCGCGTGGCCTCGCCGAAAGGCGTGAACCACAGCCTGTTCGGATCCTCTTGCGCCCATTCGAGCCCACCCACAGCGCCATAGACCCGAACTCGGAGACCGTTCTCGTTGCCCGGCGCCACCTGACTCGACCACAGCATGCCGCGCGCGCCATCCTTGAACCGAAGCAGCACATGGGCGTTGTCATCGACCCGTCGACCGGGAACAAAGGTCTGCAGATCCGCTGCCAGGCTGTCCAGCTCCAGCCCGGTCACGAACCGCGCCAGATTGAAGGCATGGGTGCCGATATCGCCGGTTGAGCCGCCGGCACCGGACCGGGCGGGATCGGTGCGCCAACCGGCCTGCTTCTGGCCGGTATCCTCCAGTGCCGTGGTCAACCAGTCCTGAGGGTATTCGACCTGCACCACCCGGATCGCGCCGACGGCGCCGTCGGCGACCATCGCGCGGGCCTGACGAACCATCGGGTATCCGGTGTAGTTGTGGGTCAGCACGAACACAGCACCCGACCGTTCTGAAGCCCGCACCAGCTTGCGCGCGTCCGCGAGCGTCGACGTCAGGGGCTTGTCGCAAATCACATGGATGCCGCGCTTGAGAAATTCGCGTGCGGCCGGAAAGTGCAGATGGTTAGGGGTAACGATGGCGACGGCCTCAATCCCCGCCTTCAGCCGCCCCTCACGCTTGGCCATCTCGGTGAAGTCGCCGTAGACCCGGTCGTCGGCCAGCCCCAGATCCGCTCCTGAGGCCTTTGATTTCTCGGCTGTTGACGCGAAACAACCCGCCACCAGCTCAAACCGATCATCGAGCCGCGCCGCGATCCGGTGGACGGCCCCGATGAAGGCGTCGCGGCCGCCGCCAACCATCCCCAATCTGATCCGGCTCATCGTCCCGTCCCCTCTGGCAGCAACCCCAGCATGCGTCGGTTGGCTGCTTCGTCCGTCCCTGCCCCGGCGAAATCGTCGAAGGCCCGCTCGGTCACCCGGATGATGTGGTCGCGTACAAAAGCCGCTCCCTCTCGTGCGCCATCTTCGGGGTGTTTCATCGCGCACTCCCATTCGACCACCGCCCAGCCGTTGAAATCGTATTGGGTCAATTTTGAGAAGATCGATTTGAAATCGACCTGGCCGTCGCCGAGCGACCGGAAGCGGCCGGCCCGGTCGATCCAGGCCTGGAATCCGCCGTAAACGCCCTGTCGGCCGGTCGGATTCAGCTCCGCGTCCTTGACGTGAAACATGCCGATCCGTTCATGGTAAATATCGATGTTATCAAGATAGTCGAGCGCCTGGAGCACATAGTGCGAGGGGTCGTACAGCATCATGCAGCGTGGATGATCACCCAGCCGTTCCAGGAACATCTCGAAGCTGACGCCGTCGTGCAGATCCTCGCCCGGATGAATTTCATAACAAACATTGACGCCGTTTTCGTCGGCGTGATCCAGGATCGGTCGCCACCGCGCCGCCAACTCGTCAAACGCGGTTTCGATCAGCCCGGCCGGGCGCTGCGGCCACGGATAGACGAACGGCCACGCCAGCGCACCTGAGAAGGTGGCGTGCGCGCCGATCCCCATGTTGCGCGAGGCGGAAATCGCCTTCTTCACCTGATCGACGGCCCACACCTGACGCGCCTTCGGATTGCCATGGACGGACGGGTCGGCAAACCCGTCAAACGCATCGTCAAAGGCCGGATGAACGGCGACCAATTGGCCCTGAAGATGGGTGGACAGCTCCGTGACCTCGACGCCGTTCGCCAGGGCCACTCCCAGGAATGCATCGCAATAATCCTTGGACTCCGCCGCGGTCGCGAGATCGATCAGACGGGCATCCCAGGACGGAACCTGAACGCCCGCGTAGCCGCATTCGGCTGCCCACTTTGTAATCGAGTCCCAGGAATTGAATGGCGCCTCATTGCCCGCAAATTGGGCCAGGAAAAGGCCGGGGCCCTTGATGGTTTTCATGATGATGTCCTCCCTGTTGCCGCACCCCGTGTTCCCGGGATTGCGGGATCGTTAAATGAGATTCTCCTTGAGCATGATTTCGATGCGGATGCGCTCCTGAGACGCGATGATCTCGCGTCCGTCACAATCGGCACGAAGCACACGGATCGCGCTGCGGACCACATGGCTGACATCCTGGGAAATGACCGCGTCCAGGCGACCCTCGAGCAGGGCCGTCCGGGTGGGCGGGGTGAGTTCGTGTGCGATCACGACAACCTCGCGCCCGACATCGAGATCGGAGAGCGCGCGCAACAGTCCGGAGGCACCACCGCCGAAACAATAGACACCGACAATGTCCCGGCTTTTTCGAAACGCGTTGCTGACCACCTGGTAGACGGCCTCGGCGTCGTCCCGCCCCTCGAGCGAGGCAAGGGTTTGAAGCCCAGGAAAGTCCTCGCCGATCACCTGATCAAAGCCGAGCCGCCGTTCCAGATGATCGCGCACCATCATCGAGCCCGCGACGGTCAGGATATTGCCAGATGGACGTCCGATGAATTGCCCCATCAAACGTCCCGCAGTTCGTCCCGCCGCAACACCGTCGATGCCGATGAAGTGCGAGCGTGCCGTGCTTGGCAGATCAGAGATCATGGCAACCGTCCGGATGCCGGCATGCGCGGCCCGGATCAAGGAATCCCGAACCTGCGGGGTTTCAGCGGACATGATGGCAATGCCGTCGACAGCCTGGTCCTGGAGCTCGACGACCGTGCGGGCGACCGCATGTGGATCCAGCGCAGTCGGCGTGCATACACGGATCGAGACCCGGTCCGCCATCGCGGTTGGCATCGCATCCCGAATGGCCTCGTGCAAGCCAATGAGAAAGGAGTTCGTCGGCTCCGGCAGTACGAACGCGAAGGTATATCCCCGTTGGCGCGCCAGATTTGCAGCCGCAATGTCACGGGAGTATCCAATCTGCTCAACCGCCTCCAAAACTTTGGACACGGTCGCCTGTCGAACGCCGGGCCGCGCGTTCAGAACTCGATCAACGGTCGCCAGGCTGACGCCAGCGACCCGTGCCACGTCATGTACTGTTGGCCTTGTCATACGAGAAAGTCTGGTTGCCATCATGAGGTACGTCAATCAGAACGATGAATGAGCAACGAAACTCGGTCAGATTAGAACAAGTTGTTTGTTGTTAATACTCACGAGACAGAAATCAGACGCTTCGAAGGGCACTGTCACATGAACCCATGGCGGATGTCCGACGAGATCATTAGCTTTGCCATATGAAACCGATCTCATACGCTCGCTTGCATTATCCGCCATCGATCGTCCAGCACGTCGTCTGGCTGTATCTGCGCTTCAACCTCAGCCTGCGCGACGTCGAAGACCTGTTGGCGGAGCGGGGGCTCGACGTGAGCTACGAGACGGTGCGGCGTTGGGTGGCGAGGTTCGGACCGGCCTACGCCCGTCGGCTTCGATCAAGGCGGCCGAAGCCCTGTGATACGTGGCATCTGGATGAAAGGCACTGTCACATCAATGAAAGAAGGGACTATCTTCGGGGAATTGAGAAACGATAACCCATTGAAATTTCGCAACGGAAAATTTCTCTGAGACCGGATACTACCCGGGAAATTCGTTGGTGTGACAGTGCCGTCCTCAGAGAACGGCAGTGCCCAATTTTCAGAAAAGTTTGCGACAGAACCTTGCCGCGGCACCAGCCCGGATAATCGACAGATGGCGCGTGAAGACGTTTTCCGACACCACGGGTCGGAAACACGGCATGGGCTCATGGGATTCAAGATTATAACCGTCAAAATTTAATGATGTGGGGAGGATGAAAAGATGAACAGCGTTGGATTGTTTCGATTCGGTACGCAGATCAGAAAATCACCCTATTTCGAATCGACAGTAAAATGGGGTGCACAGGAGTTTTCGGTATATAATCATATGTATATACCAAGAAATTTTACGAATTCAGAGCATAATTTTTGGAATTTGATCAATAGCGCCATTCTTTGTGATGTTGCCGTAGAGCGACAAGTGGAGATAACCGGACCGGATGCGTTCAAGTTTGTCCAGCTCCTGACGCCGCGAGACCTGACAAAAATGGCAGTTGGGAGGCTGTTGCAGAATCATCGGTTCCACCGACGATCCTCTCCGCTTGACCCACT
>CALAHL010000690.1 GCA_937891725.1 uncultured Rhodospirillaceae bacterium
GCTGCTCGGTGTCTACGAGCGGACCACCAAACATTGGAACATGGAGGGGGCGCCTTGGGATTACGGCATGGACCTGATCCCGGAAGATATCGATCGGATCTCGCCGGAACTGTCGGTCGGCTTTGAGCGGTTTCCCTGTCTCGCCGATGTCGGTATCCGACGCTGGGTCAACGGCGCCTTTACCTTCTCGCCGGACGGCAACCCGCTGGTCGGCCCGGTCCCGGGTGTCCCGAACTTCTGGAGCGCGTGCGCCGTGATGGCCGGTTTCAGCCAGGGTGGCGGTGTCGGTAAGGCCCTGGCCGAATGGATGATCCATGGCGAGGCCGAGGGTGACACCTGGGGCATGGACGTGGCCAGGTTCGGGCCGTTCGCCACCAACCGGGAATACCTCAAGCAGACCACCGGACAGTTCTATTCCCGCCGCTTCGTGATGGCCTATCCGAACGAGCAGCTGCCGGCCGGTCGGCCCCTGCGCACCTCGCCCAGCCACGATCTGCTGGACGCCAACAACGCCTGGTGGGGCGTGAGCTGGGGACTTGAGGTGCCGCTGTATTTCGCGCCGACCAAGGATTTCAGGGAAACCCCGACGCTCAAGCGCTCGAACGCATTCGAGATTGTCGGGGACGAGGCCCGGAAGACGCGCGCGGGCTGCGGGCTGCTCGATACCACCGGCTATTCCCGCTACGAGATCACCGGGCCGGGGGCCGCCAAATGGCTCGACCATCTGCTGGCGTGCCGACTGCCGAACCCGGGCCGGTCGCGGCTGGCACCGATGCTGGGACGCAGCGGCAAGCTGATGGGTGATCTGACCGTCTTCAATTGGGACGGCGAGACCTTTTGGCTGATGGGCTCCTACTACCTGCGGGAGTGGCACATGCGCTGGTTCCGCGATCAACTGCCGTCGGGGGGCCCAGGGGGCGGTGTGGAGGCCCGGGATATCTCGGACGCCGTGACAGGCTGGCTGGTCACCGGGCCGAATGCCCGCACGGTAATGGAGCGGGTGGTCTCCAACGCCTCGGTCGCCGCTGAAGACTTCAAGTTCATGGCCTGCAAGACGATCGATGTGGGGATGAGCCGGGCCAAGGTGGCGCGGCTCTCGGTGATCGGGGAGTTGGGCTACGAGATCAACGTGCCATCCGGTGAGCACCGGAGTCTCTATCAGACGCTGAAACGTGCCGGTGAGGGGCTGGATCTGGTGGATCTCGGGTTCGGCGCGTCCAACGGCTTGCGGCTTGAGAAGAGTTTCGGGATCTGGTCGCGGGAGTTCACCCAGGACTACACGCCCGGCGAGACCCTGATGGACCGCTGGGTGGCCTTCGACAAATCCGATTTTGTGGGGCGCGAGCTGGCGCTGCGGGCCCGGGAAGCGGGTCCGGCGGCCCGCAAGCTGGTCACGCTCGAAATCGAGCCGGACGGCGCCGATGCCTCGGGGTTTGAGCCGTTGTGGGTCGACGGCAAGCGGGTCGGCTTCGTGACCTCCGGCGGCTACGGCCACTGTGTAGACAAAAGTCTGGCGATGGCCTTGGTGGATCGCGCCTATGCCGATATTGGCACCGCGCTCGATTGCCACGTGGTCGGCGTGATCCGGCCTGCCAAGATCATCCCGGACTCCCCCTATGATCCGTCCGGCTCGGCGATGCGGGCATGATCAGACATCAAAGCGGACAATCCGGGGAACGTTACGCGCATGGTTGATCGGGAGACACGTGGTGGGCGCGCGGGGCGGCGGGGGCGGCGGCAAGCGGGTGACTCTGCGCCGTCGATCGTCCGGTCGGAACGGTACCGGCAGCTGCACAACCGGCTGAACCTTCAGACGCCCCTGTCGCAGGATCGGGTCGAGGCGATCCATGACACCGCCCTGCGGGTGCTGGAGGAGCTGGGCGTCAAGGTGCTGCTGCCGGAAGCCAGAGCGGCATTCGCGCGAGCCGGCTGTCCGGCCGACGGCGAGGACATGGTGCGGCTGGACCGGGCTTTGGTTGCACGCGGGATCGAGACGGCACCGTCGGTGTTTCCCGTGAAAGCGGGTGCCGCACATCGGGATCTGGTTCTGGGCGGTGACTCCACAGTCTTTCTCGGCGTCGGCGGCGCGCCCAACTACAGCGATTTTGAGACCACGAAGCGCGCCGGCAGTTTCGTCGATGCGACCAAATTCGTCCGGTTGAGCCAGAGCTTCGACGTGATCCACATGCTGTCGCCGAATGTGGAGCCGCAGGACACGCCGCCCGAGACACGGCATCTGCTGATGTCGGAAATGATGCTGACGGAGAGCGACAAGCCGATCTTCGTCTACGCCCGTGGCCAGCCACAGGCGCTGGACTGTTTCGAGATGCTGCGGATCGCGCGGGGGGCCGATGAAGAGCGGTTCCGAGAGACCGCCTATTGCTACACCGTGATCAACACCAACTCCCCGCGCCAGCTCGATATCCCGATGTGCCAGGGCATCATGGATTTCGCGGCCCATGGGCAGATCAGCGTGATCACCCCGTTCACCCTGTCCGGCGCGATGGCCCCGGTCAGCATTCCGGGCGCCCTGGTGCTCGCCCATGCGGAGGCGCTTGCGGGGATCACACTGGCCCAGATCACGCGGGAAGGGGCGCCGGTGGTCTACGGCTCCTTCACCTCGAATGTGGACATGAAATC
>CALAHL010000691.1 GCA_937891725.1 uncultured Rhodospirillaceae bacterium
GGTCGATGATGTCACCGACCAAATATAGATACTCACTCTCAGTATAACGGAGAAAATCTAGCAAGAATTCTGACTGGCAACCTTTGGTCCCGAGATGAACATCCGATATCCAGATCGTGCGGTAGTGCGTGACTTGGACGTCTGCGTTCATCTCGCCCCTCCCACACTAAGCTAGACCTGCCGCGAATTCGCGACCCCAAGACTTGTCGTGAGGGATACGCATCGATCTATATATAGTAAAGTGAAAATATGATGAAAATTTGCGAATCTTCATTGTAATAACTTGGTAATATTTAATAAACATTGGAATGCATATTTCATTTGTGTAAAAGAACGCTGATTCGTCGTCTCGATTTTTGGAAGACCAGCCTTTCAGCAAAGTCTTCATGGAAACCAGAAGGCCTCAGCCAATGACCAATAGCCCTGATTTGCCAACGCCCTGGGCGCCAGAACCGGCGTCCATCGAACCGCAGGATCAGCGACGGAAAATTCTGATGATTTTCAACCCCACCGCCGGGGGCGCGCGACAAAGATTGCTGCAGAACGTCGTCAAGCGGCTCGAACAGGCCGACGCGACCGTGACCTTGCGCCCGACCACGAAAGCCGGCGACGCAGAGGTCTTCGCGCGAGAGGCTTCTGAAGCCCGGGCCGATTCGCCGGATCTGGTTGTTGCTGCTGGCGGCGACGGAACGATCAACGAAGTGGTGAACGGCTTGGCGGGGAGCACGCTTCCGCTTGCCATTCTGCCGATGGGAACCGCGAACGTAATGGCGGCCGAAATCGGCCTCGGTGTGTCAGCGAAGACCGTCGCGGACGCCATCCTCACGGGCCCGATCCTGCCGATTCATCTGGGCATCGCGAACGGGCGCCGGTTCACTCTAATGGCGGGGATCGGGCTGGACGCCGACGTGGTCGCCACGATCGACACGAACCTCAAGCGCCGGACGGGCAAGTTCGCCTATGCCGTCGCAACCGCCATGCGCTGGCTTGAATACCGCCAGCGCAAGTTCCGGATCTCGATCGACGGACAGCCCTACGAAGCGGCGGCCGCCGTGATTGCGAACGGCCATTTCTACGCAGGACGGTTCATCTGCGCGGCCGACGCCAGGCTCACCGATCCGATCCTGCATGTCTGCCTGTTCGAGAAACCGGGACGCTGGCAGGCGCTGTATTACATGGCGGCCCTGTTTGGTGGCTTTCTATCTCGACTGAAGACGTTCCGGGTGGTCACGGGGCACGAAATCCAGGTCCTGGCCGATCACACCGGGCCGGTGCAGGGCGATGGCGACGTGATCGCCAAACTGCCCGTTGACATTCGGGTCGCGGCCGAAACAATCCGCCTGATCATGCCAGTGATCCGAGCGTAGAGCCCGGTCACGCCGCTCATTGTTCTTAAGAGGAACAAATCCGGTTCCGAGATGATGGCTGGGCGCGGCCGGATGGCGCGCTATATAGTGCCTGCCATGAAAGAGACAGCCCACCCGCTTCACAGACAGATCCCACTCACCCGTGAGAACCTGCGCTCCGGCGTCATCCGCGACTGGATCAAGCAGCAAGATCCCACGTTTGTGCCGATGGCCGAGGACGAAGTGATCGCATCACGGCATGCGCTTTTCGGCGGCAAGGCGCCAACCGAGGACGTCTGGCTGTTCGGATACGGCTCGTTGATCTGGAACCCCACGATCGAGTTCGAGGAGAAGCGCTGCGGGACCGTGTTCGGCGTGCACCGCCGGTTCTGTCTTGAAACCCGTCTCGGGCGCGGCACCCCGGACTGCCCGGGTTTGACCCTCGGTTTGGATCGCGGCGGCAGCTGCCGAGGCTTGGTGTTCCGGATTCCCGGCAGGGCTGCCGAGGAGGAATTGGATCTGGTCTGGCGACGGGAGATGATCTCGAACGCCTACCGCCCTGCCTGGCTGAAGGTTCGGACGGCCGAAGGCCCGGTCATGGCCGTCGGGTTCGTGATCAACCGAAACCACCAACGTTATTGCGGCGACCGTTGCGACGATGAAATCGCCAATACGATCGCCAAGGCGCAGGGATTTCTGGGTCCGTGCTGCGAGTACCTGTTCAACACGGTCGAGCATCTGGCCGAATTGAAGATCCCGGACGCGGGTCTCACCCGGCTGGCTGCCAAAGTGGCACGCGTTCAGGCCGCATCCGCGTCCTGAGCGACGTCAGATCACCAGACCTCCGGCCACGTGGATCACCTGTCCGGTGACATAGGCCGCGTCCTTCGACAATAGGAATGCGATCACCGCCGCCACCTCGTCAGCAGTTCCCAGGCGCGCCATCGGGATCGCCGACACGATGGCCTGCCGATTTTCCTCGGTGAGCGCGCTGCTGGTGCCCTTCTCCTTCTCTATGAAACCTGGTGCGACCGCGTTCACCGTGATCCCACGCGCCGCCAGGCTGAAGGCCAGGGACCGCACATGGGTTTCAAGGGCCGCCTTGGCGGCTGCGGTGACCGGGAAAGCCATCACCCCCGGCCGAAACACATGGGCTCCGAAGGCGCTGACCGCGACGATCCGGCCGCCGGAACCGGCTTCGAGATGCGGCAGGGACGCCCGCGCCAGGGCGACGAAGGACCCTGCAATTCCGGTATGCGCAACGGCAAGGGTCTCGTCACTCGAGGACAGCAGATCCGCCCGGTCCGCCCAACCGGCATTCGCGACCACCGCATCGAGCCCGCCGAACGCCGCGACGGCAGTCTCCACCAGCCGTCCCGGGACCCCGGCGTCCCCAAGGTCCCCGAAGGCTGTTTCGACCTGCGCGCCAGCCGCCCGCAGATCGGCGGCAACCCGTTCCGCTCCGTCCCTGTTGCGTCGCGCATGCACCAAAATTGAAACGTCCGGTCCGGCCAAACGGCGCGCCAGAGCGGCGCCGATCCCGCTTGAAGAGCCGGTGATCAGGATGCGCCGCAGCCCGGTTTTCTGGTCGGTCATTCAGGAAACTCCTTGAACTGAAATGTGCCCGGTATGGCCAGCGGTAGCGCGGACATTGGCGGGCTATGCTTTGTCGACCGAACTGCCGAGCGAATGCGACAGCTGATTTATGCAGGGGAAAGCGCGCAGGCGTCTACCGCCGACGTGCTGATGAACACGCAGCGGCGCTTCACCCGAGGGGGGTTTTCAGTGTACAACCCGCGCCATGACGCAGGAGCAACCCCAGCTGTCCCGCCGGTTTTCGGTGGCGCCGATGATGGAGTGGACCGACCGGCATTGCCGGGTGTTCCATCGCCATCTGACCCGCCATGCGCTGCTG
>CALAHL010000692.1 GCA_937891725.1 uncultured Rhodospirillaceae bacterium
AGCCAGACCGCCGCCCGCGCATCCTTTCCTCTTTACCAACTTGTACAATAGCGTCCGAACCGTGGTGTCAAATTTCCATTTGGAAATCAAAACCTTAATTCCCGAACCAGCCCCTGGGGACCGGCCCGTCGTCGGCGTGTGTCGCTGACGGGAGGCGGCTTATACGAATTGCTCAGATCGCTGTCAAACACCTTTTGGAATTTTTTTCATTTTCTTTCCGGCAGATGGGCGCCGGAGCCGACGATATGGGTCCCGAAGACCCCGCTATAGGCCCAGCACCCTATAGAGTGCGGGCATTCCGGGTCTTGGCGATGCGGGGGCTTCCGGATTATAAGGGTTTCAGGGGTTGTCGGGCCGGTGGGGCCCCGTGCGACCGCTTCTGGGGGAGCATTCCGAGGATACCGTTGCGACGCGTACGACGTCGACTGGCGCGAGGCATTGCGTTGGAGGGTCTCTCCGTGCGAGGACTGCGCTTGATCAAAAAATGAAGAACGGTCCAAAACGGGCTGATAAAACTGATCTTTCTTGACACAAGGTTAGGGAATTCGGATCATAAGCCAAGGTTTCGGAAGACGTGGCCCGACTGAGCGCGACGAGAGACCATCAGACCATCCGAACGTGCCGTACCGGCCGCGCGCGGGGAAGGGGGACTAAATGACGTTGACCAAATGGGGCGTGGGTGCGGCCGCACTCGCCGGGATTTTTGCGATTGGCTTTGGGGAAGTCTCCGATGCACACCGCCCGGCGCCGGCGCCGATCGCCCCCGAACGTGCGGATGCCGAGGCCGCTCTGACGCTCGCATCAAACCGAACATCGGGCGCACAGATCGAGTTCCTGAAATGGGCCCACGCATTCTCCAGCACCGAACCGGAGGATCGCCTGGCGCTCTCCGTGCGGACCGGTCCCGAAGACCGCTATGTGGAGGTTTCGCGCGGCGACACGCTCATGGGCATCCTGACCGACAACGGCGTGGAGCGGCAGCGGGCCTATGAGGCCATTGCACGCCTGGGCGATGTCTTCGATGTGCGGCGTCTGCAGATCGGCCAGGGCATCACCCTGACATTCGCGCCGATGACGAACGAGGACGACACGCGGATCGATATCGATCATTTCATCGGCCTGTCCCTGCGCCCGGATGCGGAGCGGGACATCTCGGTCATTTTCGATGCCAGCCTGGGCGACGGTGGTTTCGTCGCCTCCGAGGAAGTCCGCGCGCTGACCGCACGGGACGGCTTTGCCGAAGCGACGATCACCAGCAGCCTGTATGAAGCCGCCCTCGATGCCGGAATGCCGGTGGGCGTTCTGATGGACATGATCCGGGTGTTCAGTTTCGACGTGGACTTTCAACGGGACATTCAGGAAGGCGACAGCTTTCGCGTGATGTACGAGGAGATGAAGGACGAGTTCGGGGTGCCGGTGCGCACCGGTGACGTGATTTATGCCTCAATGACACTGAGCGGAAAGACCAAGGCCTACTACCGCTACACGCCGAAGAGCGGCATCACCGACTATTTCGACGAGCAGGGCCGCAGCGTCCGCAAGACCCTGATGCGGACACCGGTCGACGGCGCCCGGCTGAGCTCCGGGTTCGGCGCCCGGCGGCACCCGGTGCTGGGCTACACCAAAATGCACAAGGGCGTCGATTTCGCGGCCCCGCGCGGCACGCCGATCATGGCCGCCGGCGACGGGGTCGTCGAACGGGCCAACCGGTACGGCGGTTACGGCAACTATCTGCGGATCCGCCACAACTCGGAGCTGAAGACCGCCTACGCCCATATTCACCGCTTCGCCAAGGGTGTGTCCGCCGGATCTCGGGTCAAACAGGGTCAGATCGTGGCCTATGTGGGCTCGACAGGCCGGTCGACCGGACCGCACCTGCACTACGAGGTCCTTCAGAATATGAAGCAGGTCAACCCTTTGAGCATCAAAGTGGCGGCCGGTGAAATATTGAAGGGCAGCGAGTTGAAGCGCCTGGCCGCAGCCCGGTCGACCATTGACCAAAGGGTCGCCGAGGCCCGCAGCGGCACCACCGTGGCAAGCGTGGGTCGATAAACGGAAGCCCGCTTCCAAAGAGCGGGCTTCGCTTCTTTTTGGGCCAATTCAGTGCCGAAGGGCCTTATTTAAAGGCCGACTCAGTTGGCGCCCGCCCGGATGTTGATATCATCGTGGCGGGCTCGAATTTCGGGTGGCCACTGGGCCTTGATGTAAGACAGGACCGCGATGATTTCGGCATCCGAAAGGATCTCCGAATAGGCAGGCATGTTCGACTGATAAGCCGGATTGCCGGCCGCGGCACCCGGACCGTATTTGGTCAGCGCAAACAGAACCTCGTCGGGATGGTGCCAGGTATGCCCGGTCGAATCGTGGGGCGGGGCCGGTAGGGTGCCGTCAGGAGCACGGGTTCTCCAGTTCGGCTGACCCTGGAGTTCGGCGCCGTGACAGACGGCACAGGCGTCGTGGTAGACCTCCCGGCCCTGCGCGACGATCTCTGGATTCTCTGGGCGGAGCGCAATCGGAGACCCCGGAGCGGGTCCGAAGACCGTCCACCAAACCGCCCACAGCGCCGCCAGACCGACGACCATCCCGAACCACATCACTTTCCACATCCACGCACCTCCAGAGCCGGATCGGCCAGCATGCCGCCATCGTGAATGACCGCATGCTGGCCGTGAATCCGTCTCTTGTCATATAGATAGGGGACGATTGAACGAACCCGCTGTCGCGGGAAGTAGGGGGCAGTGACATTAGACGTCT
>CALAHL010000693.1 GCA_937891725.1 uncultured Rhodospirillaceae bacterium
GCTTGACCAGCAGATCATCAACGGCCTGCATCGCTTCTTCAGTATCGATTTGTGCGATTATTGCAAACGGTGTGCCCATGAACGAGAACGGCGCATGTGCCACCAGGCGATCGCCAATCTCGACAACACCCTTCTCACCTTTGAGGCCGGCGACAGCGGCCATGTTGTCCACGGTACGCTGCAGGATCGCATCCTTAGTAAAACGGGTGTCGTTGCGCGCAAGATGGTCCGCTCCGACCAGTATGACCTCACCGGTTTCACCGAGAGCCGTGGTCTGCGCATTGAGCACTTGATTGATACGATCAATCGGCATCTGGATCGCCATGACGCCAATCTGGCGCTGGCCATCAAAGACTGGAGCCGCCATGAAGCTTGCGGGCGCATCGTAAGAGGGGGCGTAGGGAGCAAAATCATCGAATGACATACTTTCGGCGGAAGCAGCATCGCGAGTTGCCGTGAAGACCCGCGCCAGACCGGTATCCTGCCATTTGCCGTCATAGAGATTGGTCGCGTAGTCCAATTCCTTGAAGACGGTGTAAATGACGTTACCGGCCATATCGATCAGAAAAATGTCGTAGTAGCCCCGTTCCTCCAATACCCGGCGGAACTCCGGATGGTATGCTGAGTGATATGAAGAGTAGAGGGAACCATCAGCGGCAGCCTTCAGTTTGTGTTTTTCTCCGATCGGGTTGGCGTTTGAGTCAATGTAGTGGCGTTGCAGGTATGCTTCCTGGTCGGATTCAAGCTTGTTCCAGCCTGCGGAAAAATCCTCAAGCGCCCGAACGCTGCTGGTTGCCGCCGCAATCAGGCGCAGGTCGGAACGGGTCGCCGAGAGAAACGCGTCGATCTGGTTGGCCCGACCTTCCGTGACCGTTTGTAGTTCGTCCCCAAGGGTGTGTCTCAGCGAGCTTGTGGCAGCGACCAGACCGATGATCGACGTTACGATAGCGGCGAGCACTGCGGGTACCACGATCGCGAGAGGTATCTTGAGGGAGAGACGCATGAATCCGATCCATCTTTTATCCGGTGTGACGGAGCCCTTGCATGGGGCCAAGGCTCCTGTTGTCGAAACGGATAGAAGGTTGTGCGCAGTTCAAATATCCTCATTTGAGGGCGATTTGGTCTTTGGTCGGAGTTCGGATAAGCCCGGCTATCCACATATTCGTACACGGCCGGAACGGGCTATCCCCGTCATCATGATGGATTGACAGCTTCGATCTCATTTTCAAATGTGCCAACGCCATTGCGCGGAAGTCATCTGTATTTGGTAGGCCGTAGAGGCTCGGCATGCGCCGGAAGCTCCTAGGGTCGTACATCTCCCCCTTGGCGTATAGGCTGACGGTATCCCGCCCGAACCCTAAGAAACCCGCCGCTTAATCTCGGTTGGGCACCGTCGCACTAAAGAGACGTCCAGCTAAAATCCAGCCTCGGAGAAAACTCCCTTTGCGAGGTCTAAATGGGTCATCGTTTCTCGATTCCGCGAAGATGCTCCACGTTTCCGTATTGTCACGGTGCTCCGTTTGGAGTTGGCCCGCATCGCGGGAGCTGGTCTTTGGAGCGGCGCGACAGCTCTTCAACCTTGGACCTGCAGGAAAGCAGTGTCCCGTGAAGTGGTGTCCGAAGGGTTCTCGGGGCTTCAGGCGTAGGGA
>CALAHL010000694.1 GCA_937891725.1 uncultured Rhodospirillaceae bacterium
GGTACCGCCACTGTCGACGATGTCATCGACCAGGATACAGCGCGTGCCAGCCACATCGCCGATGATGTTCATGACTTCCGATACCCCGGCCTTCTCGCGCCGCTTGTCGATGATCGCGAGGTCGGCGTCGATCCGGCTGGCGATCGCCCGGGCGCGCACCACGCCACCCACATCGGGCGAGACGATGGTGATCTTCTCGCTGCCGTACCGTTCCTGGATGTCCTTGGTGAATTCCGGGGCGGCGAACAGGTTGTCGGTCGGAATATCGAAGAAGCCTTGGATCTGGCCTGCGTGCAGATCCATCGTCAGCACCCGATCGGCGCCCGCCTTGGTGATCAGGTTGGCGACCAGCTTGGCCGAGATCGGCGTGCGGGGGCCGGATTTCCGATCCTGACGCGCGTAGCCGTAGTATGGGATCACCGCGGTCACCCGCCGGGCCGAGCCGCGTCGGAGCGCGTCCAGCGTGACCAGCAGTTCCATCAGATTGTCGTTCGCCGGATAACTGGTCGACTGGATGACGAACACATCCTCGCCGCGCACGTTCTCCTGGATCTCCACGAAAACCTCCATGTCCGAGAACCGGCGAATGTCGGCCTTGGTCAACGGGAGGTTCAGGTAGCTGGCGATGGCTTCGGACAAGGGCCGGTTGGAATTGCAGCCGATGATCTTTGGGGGACGGTCGCGGGTGTCTGGCATGCCCAATCCGTTTGGTGCGATGGTCGAGGAGCGGCGCGGCGGACCTTACCCACCGCTCTCCCGACCCGCAAGCGGAATGACGGATTGATGACGGGGCCTCGGGTTACTCCGCGGCAACCGGTTGTTTTGCGAAGGCGCTCCTGGCACCGCCGGTCTTCTGGGTCTTGAAGATCGAGCCGCCGGTCGGCGCCGGAGGCAGGCAGAGTCGCACCGGATTGGCCTCCAGGCGCGGCGTCAAGGTGGGCTCCCCGAAGATCATCCGCTCCTGCATGTCCTGCCAGAGTTCTTCCTGGGTCAGCTTGTGGATGTAGCTGGAACCGCCGGCCAGCGGCCAGGCGTCGGCAGCGGCGCATTCGTAGAAGCAGATCAGCCGCGCCCGGTCGCTGGTATTGGGGGCCGAGCCGTGCAGCATCCGCACATGGTGGACGGTCATCGAGCCGGCCTTGCCGGTCAGGGTGACGGCCTTGTCGAGATCGAAATCCGGATCGCTCGGGTCGACCGCACCGCAGAACCGACCGCCGGGGCCCATATGGGACAGCACCGGGCCCTTGTGAGAGCCAGGGATGACCTGAAGCGGGCCGTTCTCCAGATCTACATCCTCCAGCATCAGGCCGATCGCCAACATGCTGTCGTTCGTCGCCGGGTAGAAGGCCCAGTCCTGGTGCCATTCCACCGCCATCCCGCCGCCGGGCGCCTTGGTGTTCAGCTTGCTGGTCTGCAGCGTGACATTGTCGCCCAGCAGATCGCGTAAAACCTCGGTCATTGCCGAACTCCGGATCACGTCCCAGAACATCGGGTCGACCTTGTGCGGCAGCTTGATACGGGTCAGGCGCGGGTTGTTCGGCCCATGCCCCTCATCCAGATCGAAGACGTCGTTACTCTCGGTGACCGGGCGCGACTCGTCGATCAGTTCGAGGGTCCGGGTGCGCAGCATGGACAGCTGCTCCGGCGTGATGGCGTTCTCCACCAGGATGTAGCCGTTGTCGTCGTAGGACTGGATCTGCTCTTGGCTCAACATCGGACGTCTCCTCGTATGGACGGTCTCGGGCCGTCATTTCCCAAAAGGGTATCGGGAACCCATCACGTATTCCAGAGCGCGATGCACCGCCGTTCGCCGCCCCAGGGCATGACAGCCGTTCCGTGCCGGACTCCGTCCGGGGCTTTCCTCGCAACCGCCGTCGGGGGAGAGTAGCGGCAACGTCTAAAAGAACCCTGGGAGGATGCAGATGTCCGAAATCAAGACTGAATTCGTCATGGAAATGCGGCTGGCGGTGGACATGCCGCTGCAGATGATCGGCAACACGCAGTACGGCGACCGCCGCATCGCCAAGGTCACAGGCGGGACCTTCGAAGGGCCGAACATCAAGGGCACGGTCGAAGGCGGCGGCGGAGACTGGATCCTCAACCGGACGGACGGGGTCACCCAGCTTGACGTGCGGCTGGTCATGAAGGCCGAGAACGGCGATCTGATCTATATGACCTATACCGGTCTGCGCCACGGCCCGGCCGAGGTGATGGCGAAAATGGCGGCAGGCGAACAGGTTGATCCCGCCAGCTACTATTTCCGCACCACCCCGTATTTCGAGACCGGGTCCGAGACCTATGCCTGGATGAACAAATCCTGCTTCATCTCCACCGGCAACCGGGAGCCGTCGGGTCCGGTGTACCGTGTCTTCCGCGTGCTCTAGACCAGGATCGGATAAGGTGCGGCCCTCTTCCAGGACCGCGCCCGTTTACTCCTGCACGTTGGGAAAGCCCTCGATCGGACCGAGGTCGAGCTTGTCCCGCGCGACCATCGGCGGGGCGAGGGTGTAGATCGCGATCAGGCGGCTGAGGGCCACCAGCGAGTCCACATGCACCCGTTCCCAGCCGTGGCTGCCGTCCAGCCCGAAGGCGATCAGTGCCGTCCGGATGTCGTTGCCGGCCTCGACCGCAGACGCGGCGTCGCAGCGGTAATGCTTGAACACGTCCCGCTGATGGTCGATCCCATAGCGACGGGCGAGATCAATCAGGCCGTGGGTCAGGTGGTAGTCGAACGGTCCCATCATATCGCCCATGGCGATGGTGACACCGTATTCCGACGAGTTCTGACCGGGGGCTACCGTCGCATTGTCGATCGCCAGCAATTCGGCCACGTCTCCGTGCAGCACAGCGGAGGCGCCGGAGCCGGTTTCCTCGGAGATGGTGAACAGGAAATGGCAGTCGACCGGCAGGTTGGCATCCGCCTCCAGCAGGGATTCCATCGCAACCATCATCGCCGCCACCCCGGCCTTGTCGTCCAGATGACGGGAACTGATGAACCCGCTTTTGGTGACTTCCGGGTTCGGATCGATCGAGACGATATCGCCGACATTGAAGGCGCGGCCGATCAGGTCCTTCTTGGTGACGACCCGTTCGTCGACCCGGATTTCCAGATTGGACCAGCTGCTTTCCTGGGTCTCGACCTCCTCGTTGAAGGCGTGTCCCGAAGCCTTCAACGGCAGGATCGTGCCCCGGCGCGGTCCCGCATCGGTATAGACCGTGACCCGCACCCCTTCGGCAAATCGGGCTGCCCATGTCCCGATTGGCCGAACGGCGAGGCGTCCATTGTCCTTCAAGGCGGTGACCTGCGCGCCCAGTGTGTCCAGATGCGCCACGACAGCCCGGTCGGGGCTGGAGACTTTGCCGGGCATGTTGGCGCGAATGGCGCCGCGCCGCGTCAGTTCGAAGTCGATGCCCCGTTTGGTTAACCACGCACAGATGTGGTGGACGATCGTGTCGGTGTAGGCGGTGGGGCTGGGAATGGCCTGCAGTTCCAGCAGATAGTCGATGATCCGCTGGGATTGGATACCGGCGATCGCCTTCGAGGTTTCGCTGTAGGCTCTCATGCTGTCGTCGGCTGATCTATCGAGTGGCGCCATGCGTCCTTCCCTTCGTGTGTCCCACTTCTGATGGGTCTCTTCGTATCACCGTACGCGGAAAAAGCATGTCGATGAACCTTTCCGCGGTCGGTTGCGGTTCATGGTTGGCGAGACCGGGCCGTTCATTGGCCTCAATGATTACGTAGTCATCCTGGGTCACGTCCGGAACCAGGAAATCGAATCCGACGACCGGAATGTCGAGAATCTTCGCCCCGGCCTCGGCTGCCTGCTTCAGAACAGGCGACACCTTATCCGTGACGTCGTGGATCGTGCCGCCGGTGTGCAGATTGGCGGTCTTGCGCACGGCCAATTCCTCACCGGCCGGCAGAATGTCGTCCATCTCGTAGCCGGCGGACTGCACGCAGCGCTCGGTTTCCGCATCCACCGGAATTCGGCTCTCGCCGCCGGTGGCGGCCGCTCTGCGCCGACTTTGCTTTTCGATCAGGGTTCGGATGTCGGTGTTCCCGTCGCCCAGCAGGGTTGCAGGTTTCCGGATTGCGGCGGCCACCATTTCGAAATTGATCACCACGATGCGCAGATCCGCGCCCTCGCAGAACTGTTCCAGCAGGACCTTGTCCGACATCTGCTTGGCAGCCTCGATCGCTTTCCGCATGTCTTTGACCGAGCGGATGTCGACCGAAATCCCGCGTCCCTGCTCACCCTTGGCCGGTTTGACGACAATGCGCCCGTAGCTCTCCAGGAAATCCTCATCGGCCTCGTCGTCGGTCACCGCCCTTTGCCCCGGCACCTTGTAGCCATGCTTGGCCAGCAGGCGGTGGGTCAGTGCCTTGTCGTCGCATCGGCTGAAGGCCACCGCACTGGTGAGTTCGCACAGGCTCTCGCGGCAGGCGACCTTCCGCCCACCATGTTGCAGTACGAACAGACCGGCATCCTCGTCCTCGACTTCGACGCCGATCCCGCGCCGCAGCGCCTCATTGATGATCAGCCGCGCATAGGGGTTCAAACGCCCTTCCGGGGCTGGGGCCGAGTAAAGCTTTTCGTTGATCGGGTTTTTGTATTTCACGCTGAATAACGGCAGCCGCTCAAACCCCAGTTTCTCGTACAAGGCGATCGCTTTGTCATTGTCGTGCATGACGCTGAGATCGATATGCGACAGCCCGCGGGTCTGGAAGGTCTCGATCAGGTGCCGGACCAGGATCTCGCCGATCTTTGGCAACGGCGCCTGCGGGTCGACCGCAAGGCACCACAAGCTTCCGCCGTTCTCCGGATCGCCCCAGGACCGGGCGTGGTCGATGCCGGTGACGGTTCCCACAATCTCCCCGGTGGTCTCATCTTCTGCCACGAAATGCAGAATCCGCCGGGACCCCCGATGGTTCATGAAGAACTCGCGCTCAACCGGGACCATGGTCGCCTTGGCGTAAATCCGGTTGATCGCGATCGCGTCCTCGATTGAGCGGACCCGACGGACGAACACGCCCGCCACCCGGTCCCGCATCGGCCGGTAATGAGACAGCGGCAGCCGGAACGTGTGCGAAGGGTCGAGGAACAGGGCCTCGGGCGCCTGTGCCAACAGCACATGCGGGTCGGAGAGATAGATCGCGATATCCCGCTCGTCAGACGCTTCCTGCCGAATGGTCCCGGCAAGGACGCCCATATCCGCGAAGGTGTTGCCGAACAGCAACCGGCCCCACCCGACATGCATGACCGCGTCCGGGTCTCCGCCACGTTCTTCCTCGGTTTCCGGCGTCATTCCTGGCCGCCAGGTCCGCCGCATCTGATCTCTCATGCGTGCTCTCTTCTGTCGGTATTCTGACTGTGAGCGATCTGTGTTGAGCGGGCGTGCCACTGTTCCCGTTCCTCTCTGTGCCAATCAAAGGCCGTGGGTCTGCAACCAGGATTCCAGCAGACAGACCTGCCAAAGCTTCGATCCGCCCAGATTGGTGATATGGGATTGCGGATCGGCCAACAGGGTGTCCACGTAGTCGCGGTTGAACAGACCCCGCTCCCGCGCCACCGGTGCATCCAATACACCGCGCACGTAGTCCAGCGTGTCGCCCTGGATGTACTTCAGTGCGGGCACCGGGAAATAGCCCTTGGGCCGGTCGATCACATCAGCCGGAATGACCTCGCGGGCGGCTTCTTTGAGGACGTGCTTGCCGCCCTCCGCGACCTTGTACTCGGCCGGAATACGGGCCGCCAGTTCGACCAGATCGTGGTCCAGGAACGGTACCCGCGCTTCCAGGCCCCAGGCCATGGTCATGTTGTCGACCCGCTTTACCGGATCGTCGACCAGCATCACATTTGTATCCAGGCGCAGGGCCTTGTCGATCGTGCGCTCGGCGCCCGGCGCGTTGAAGGCCTTGGCGAGGAAGTCGGCGGTATGATCGCCGTCGCGCATGGCCGGTCCGGCCGCTGCCAGGAAATCAGCATGATCGCGGTCCCGGAACAGTCGGGCGTAATCGTCGACCGTGGCGCCCGGTTCCATCAGTGGCGGATACCAGTGATAGCCGCCGAAAACCTCGTCGGCGCCCTGTCCGGATTGTACCACCTTGACCCGCTTGGCGACTTCCTGGGACAGCAGATAG
>CALAHL010000695.1 GCA_937891725.1 uncultured Rhodospirillaceae bacterium
TCTGTCTAATGATCTGATTTTTCTGAATTTTAAATTATCATTATTTTTGTCTTTGTGTGATTATTTTTGTCCGCTGCCACCGCCGCCGACCAGGGCGGCCATCGAGGCGGAATGGTGCGGCTCCCGGAACGGCCGCTCCCGCGAGATCCGCCCGCCCTTGAGCAGGCCCGCGACCGAGCGGATCATCGAGACATCCAGCGCCTCTCGCGCCGTCAGTGGCGGCAGCAGCCCCGGCAAGCGGGCCGACAGCATGGATTTCCCGGCCCCAGGCGGCCCGATCATCAACAGGTTATGGCCGCCTGCCGCCACCACTTCCAGCGCCCGTTTGGCGGTTTCCTGGCCCTTCACATCACGCAGATCCGGATAGACCGGCTCGGGCTCGGGCTCGGCCTTGGGTGGCTCCGGCAGCACCTGGACGCCGCGCAGATGGTTCAGCAGGGACAGCAGGTCGCCCGCCGCGATCACCTCGATATCCTCGCTCCAGCGCGCCTCCGGGCCGCATTCGGCCGGGCAGATCACCCCGCGCCGATCCGCCCTTCCGGCGGCTTCGATGGCGGTCGGAAGCACGCCCGAGACCGGGGTGATCCGGCCGTCCAGCGCCAGCTCTCCCAAGGCGACCCATCCGGCCAGGTCCTCGGCCGACAGCGCGCCGATCGCGACCAGCAGGGCGAGGGCGATCGGCAGGTCGTAATGGCTGCCCTCCTTGGCGAGGTCGGCGGGCGACAGGTTGACGATGATCCGCTTGGGCGGCAGGGCGAGGCCGATGGCGGACAGCGCGGCCCGCACCCGTTCGCGGCTTTCGGCCACCGCCTTGTCGGCGAGGCCCACGATCGAGACGCCGGGGAAATCGCCGCCCCGCGTCAGCGAGACCTGCACATCCACGTCCAGGGTCTCGATCCCCCGAAACGCCACCGTCGACACCCGCGCCACCATATCCCTTCCTCCGTTGCCTGCTCTCGGACGAGGTAAGCAAGACGGTGGCGGGTTTTGCCGCCGCACCGGGCGCTGTTCGGGAAAAGCCTAGGCGTTACTCGGCGGCGACGGCGGAGGGGTTGAGGCCGATGGTGCCCTCAACCGAACAGGAACTGAGGTCGAGGCCATGGATCGCGGCGTTGGTCATGTCGGCGCTATCGAAGATCGTCCGGGCCACGACGGCGCCGGTGAGATCGGCCTTCTGCAGCACCGCACCGGTGACCTGCAGAGAGGCGCCGGCAAGCCGGGCCCCGCGAAGATCGCAGCGCGACAGATCGGCCTTGTCGAGCTTGGCGTTGGCGAAGATCGCGAACCGGAACGAGCAGTGTTTGAGGCTGGCTCCGGTCAGATCGGCGCCGGTGAAGTCGACCGCCGACAGATCGGCACCTGACAGATCGGCGCCGGACAGGTCCATCCCCGTCAAGTCGGCCCGCGTGCCCTTTTTCCCGGCAGAGCTGATCCAGATGAAATGCGCGGTGATCAGGCTCTGGAGATCCGGGGCCAGTTTGGCGAGGCCGCTGGCGATGATGCAGTCGGTCAGATCGGCGCCTGACATGTCGCAGCCGTCGAAATTGCACGACCGCATGTCCGAGCCGGACAGATCGGTGCCGGTCAGCACCGCGTTCGTGAAATCCACGCCGCGCAGGTTCGAGCCGCGCAGGTTGGTGCCCTCGAACGAGGTGTTCGAGAGGTCCGCCCGGTTCAGGTTCACGTTGGTCAGATTGGCGCCCTGGAACTGCGCGCCGCAGGCGATCACGCCGGCCATGTTCGCGCCGGTCAGGTCGGTGCCGATGATCTTCGCGTCCGTCATATCGGCCTTGGACAGATTGGAGACCTGTTCGATCGTCCGGTTCATGTCCACGATCTTGGCGGGCCGCAGGTCGGCATCCGTCATGTCCGCGGTCATCAGCTTGGCACCCTTCAGATTGGCGCCGCGCAGGTTGGCGGAGATCAGCTTGGCCCCGGCGAAGTCCGCCCGTTCCAGCTGCGTGGTCGAGAACTGCGCCTTGGTCAGATTGCAGCCGGAGAAATTGGAGCCGCGCAGATCCGCGCCCGCGAACAGGGCGTCCGACAGGTCGGCACCGGCGAGCATGGTGCCGCGGAGGGTCTTGTGTCGAAGGTCGGCTTGGACACCGCCTGCGTATTGTCTGATGTACAGCCCGTGCTTGCGCACGGTTTCTGCCACATCCCAGTCCAGATCAGGTCGTGCGGCCATGCGGAGGGTCCCCCGAAGGATGATCAACTGATCAAGCCCAGCAAAAAGCCACAAGATCTTGTGACTTATCCACAGAGAGACCCTTTGGTTTGTGCACTGCACGGGTCACACTTGTATGCATACCAATAAAGAGGATAAAAGTAAAGAATATCATGTGGTTATAATGTATGTCAAAATTTATACAGTTACCGCTCACCAATTCGAAAGCCCATAAATTGACAATCCATTTCAGGATTCAATCGGTTTGATCATCCGGCCGAGCCGTTGTCCGCCGAACAGATGCAGGTGGAAATGCGGAACTTCCTGGGCGGCGTGCACCCCGTGGTTCGACAGAATCCGGTAGCCGTCTTCCTCGACGCCGAGATCCCTGGCGATCTTGCCGGCGGCGCGCATGAAGGCGGTGATCTCCTCCGGGCTGGCATTCTGGGAGAAATCTGCGAAGGACACGTAGGCGCCCTTCGGGATCACCAGGACATGCACCTTGGTCTGCGGGTTGATGTCGTGGAACGCGAGCACATGATCGTCCTCGTAGACCGTCTTGTTCGGGATCTCGCCCCGCAGGATGCGGGCGAAGATGTTGTTCGGATCATAGGCCATCATACGCTCCCAGAATCTGTCAGGTCTCGGATTGGACGTTACAGCTTTGCCTCGATCGCGTCCCACAGCATGGCGGCGACGTCGATGCCGTCGAACCGGCTGAGCTCCTGGATGCCGGTGGGGGAGGTGACGTTGATCTCGGTCAGGTAGTTGCCGATCACGTCGATGCCGACGAACACCATCCCGCGCGCCTTCAGCTCCGGGCCGATGATCTCGCAGATCTCGAGATCCCGCTTGGTCAGCTCGGATTTCACCGCCTTGCCGCCGACATGCATGTTGGAGCGGGCCTCGCCCTCGGCCGGGACCCGGTTGATGGCGCCGACCGCCTTGCCGTCGATCAGGATCACGCGCTTGTCGCCCTGCCGCACCTCCGGCAGATAGGCCTGCACGATCAGCGGGTCGCGGAACATGCCGGCGAACAGCTCGAGCAGGGAATTCAGGTTCTCGTCGCCCGGCTTCAGGTGGAACACCCCGGCCCCGCCATTGCCGAACAGCGGCTTGACGATGATGTCCTTGTGCTCCTCCCGGAACGCCAGGATCTCGGCCGGATCCAGGCTGATCAGGGTCGGCGGCATCACATTGTCGAACTTGGTGACGAACAGCTTCTCCGGGGCGTTCCGGACCTCGGTCGGGTCATTCACCACCAGGACCTTGGGGTGGATGTGATCCAGGATATGGGTCGCGGTGATGTAGGACATGTCGAACGGCGGGTCCTGGCGCATCAGCACCACGTCCATCTCGGTCAGGTCCAGCTTGCTGCGGGTGCCCATCGAGTAGTGATTTCCCAACTCCCGCCGCACCTGCAGTTCCGCTGCCATTGCGGTGACTTTGCCGTCCCGGAAGGAGAGATGTTTGGGCTGGTAGTGCTGGAGTTTGTGCCCGCGCTTCTGCGCTTCCAGCGACATGGCGAAACTGCTGTCGCCGTTGATGTCCATCGGCTCCATGGGATCCATTTGGATTGCCACGTTCAACGCCATCTTCTGCTCCGTCATGTCTGGGAAACGGCTGAGACTGTAAGTCGGGACTTCAGGTTGGCGACCTTCCGACAGCGGGCGCGCCTTGGCAAGCGTCTTTAGCGCAGCGCGCTGTCGGCGCACTATTGTGCTACAATAGGGGAGTCAGTTCAGGCTGGAGCGCAGCGCCTCGAGGAACCGGTTGATGTCCCGCCGTTCGCCCTCGTCGCCATGGCCCGCCGTCAGATAGCCGATCAGGACCCCATGCGCCTTTGCGAACGCCCCGGCCCGCGCCAGGACCGAGGCCTGCTCCAGCGCCAGGGAGGCGAGATCGGGCGCGAGGGTCCGCATGGCAGAGAGCGTGGCCAGCCCGCCTTCCAGATCCTCCGCCTGGAACCGCCGCAGCTTGATATTGTTTTGAAGCCGCAACAAAACTGATCGATCCGACACCGCCCGCGGGCCCCGGCTGCCCTTCCGCAGATTGCCCCCGGCACCCGCATAGGCCGGATAGGCCGAGGAGATCGGTCCGCCGCCGCCCATGCGATGGGTCATCATCTCGATCTCATAGTCGGACATCACCTTGCCGCCGTGGAACGGATCGAACACCCAGCCTTCGGACCGGTCGGCGCCGTCCTCAAACACGCGGATCAGGAAATGATTGGGAACATCGAGACCTTCGGCATGCCAGCCATGGGCCCGGGCAACCGAAATCCAGAGAATACCCAGCGCCACCGGAAGGCCGCGCTTGCGGTCGATCACGCGGGCCATATCCGCATTGTCGAGATCGTCATAGCCGACCTCGTCGCCGCTGTAGCCGAAGGTCTCGACCAGGACGCTGCGCAGGGCGTCGTCCGGGCTTTCGTCCATCAGGCACGCGCGGCCGACCTGGTCGGTCACGTCGGTGACATGGGCGAAATACGGTTCCAGATCCAGCTCCGGCCGCTCCATCCGCGACAGCGCCAGGGCGGCGCCAACCAGATCGGAGGACAGCTCGGGCGGGTAGTCCCCCAGCACCGCAAGCCGGCTCAGGGCTTCGCCGGCCCGATCCCGCCCGTCATTGGTCTGGGCCGGCCCGCTCATGAGGCGGGGGTTGCTTGGATCAGACGGGTGTGATCGACGACCCGCCGCACATGGGAGACCTGACGGGCGTGGCCCAGCACCCGATTCAGCTCGGTCGTGCTGCGGGCGACGCCCATCACATAGACCGTCTTGTTCACCACATCGATCGAATAGTTGATCGAGGAGATCTGGTCGTCGACCAGCAGGCGGCCGCGCAGCTTGGTGCCGATCCAGAGGTCCCGGCTGTCGTCGGAGAGCGAGCTCTTGTCGGTCACGGTGATCTCGTTGATCACCTCCGTCACACCCGGAACGCCCCAGGTCAGCTTGACCGCCTCGACCCGCGCCTCCGGCGTCGGCACATTGCCGGCCAGCAGAACCCGGCCTTCCTCGACCGTGAAGGAGATCTGGCTGAACAGGTCGACATTGTTCGCGATGAAATCCGCATTCAGCTGGGCGCGGATGCGGGTGTCGTCGACCGATTGGGAGAATCCCTTCTCCTTCTGGGTTGCAGTGACGCCGGCGGCACCTGCGCCGACCGCGACCCCGACCGGCGTGCAGCCGGCCAGAACGGCTCCCAGCACGACAACCGACACGGCGATCATGCCGGTTCGGCCGGAGCTGCGGGTGACATGGACGTTGTGTCTGTTTGGCATGAGATCGGAAACCTTAGGACCGGAGATTGAAGATCAAGACTAAACTATCGCGGCGTCCTGAACAGGGGTCAGGGCCGATATTCGCGGCTTAGCCGTCGGGATGCCAGACGTCCGAGATCACCACCGGAAGGCGCCAGGGGCGCATGATCACCAGATCCACCCGCAGATCCAGCGCCTCCAGCGACGGTTTCTGGGCTTGATAGTGGCGCAGCGTCCGGGCGATTCTCTGACGCTGACGTGGCGAAACCGAGGCAAACCCCAAATCCAAATCTGCCCGCGCCTTGACCTCGATCGCGACCAGGATGGTCCCACGGCGCGAGATCAGATCGATCTCACCCATTGGTCCGCGATGGCGCCGGGCGAGGATCCGATAGCCGCGCAGCCGCAGCCAGAGGGCCGCGAAAGTCTCGGCCCGCCGCCCCCAGCGCTCGGCCCCCCGCCGCTCGGCGCGCCGCCGTTCAGCCCGCCGACCGGTATCCGTCTCAAGTCTCTGCCGGTCGGTTTGCGGTTGCTGCGGCTCGGCCATGATCTCACCCCATTCTGCTGCAAACGTGTCGATCTCGACACAGGCGCGCGCAAAGGCGTTCGACGGTGCGGCCTTTGTTTACTTGTGCGCAGGGCTGATTTAGCGTCCACGCGGTTGCTCTGGAGGATTGCATGCCCGGTTCCGTCTCGTTCGATTTCGCCCGCTCCAAAAGGGTAGCGCCTGCCGTCCGAGCCCTTGGACTGGCCGCCGGTATGATAGTGCTCGCCGCATGCGCGCAAAATACCGTTTCCGTGAACAGCCAGGCCGTGCCCGATGTGATCCCCCCGACGTCAACCGGCGCGCAAGCGCCGGCGACCCAACCGTTCGTCGCTCCGTCCGGACCCGAGGGCCTGGTGATCGATGCGGATACCGTGCGGGTGGCCCTGTTGGTGCCGCTGAGCGGCCGGGCGTCCTCGGTCGGCTCCGCCCTTCGGAACGCCGCCGAAATGGCGCTGTTCGATGTGGCGGACGACCGGTTCGCGTTGGCCATTCACGACACCCAATCGACCGGACCCGGTGCCGTCGCCGCCGCCCGTAGGGCGATCGCAGACGGGGCGCAGCTGATTCTCGGCCCGCTGTTCGGCGGTTCCACCGGTGAAGTCGGCGCGCTGGCGCGGGCGTCCGGGATCCCGGTTCTCAGCTTCTCCAACAACATTGCGGTCGCCAGCAACGGGGTCTGGGTGTTCGGGCTGCTGCCCGCGGATCAGGTCCGCCGGGTGGTGAGCTATACGGCGGCGACCGGGGTGCGCGACTTCGGCGCGATCCTGCCGCAGACCGCTTATGGCGATGCGGTTCGGGCCGCGCTGCTGGACGCGACCGCCGTGGCCGGATTGCCGCCCCCGCGGATCGCCACCTATTCGGCCTCCGCTGAGACCACCGAGCTTGCGCAGATCGTCAAGAGCTTTGCCTCGGGCTATCGGCCCGGTGCGGTGCTGATCCCCGATGGTGGGGCGGCACTCCGGAGCATCGCGCCGCTCCTGGCGTTCTATGACATCGCACCGGAGAGCACCCATTATCTGGGCTCCGCACTCTGGTCTGACCCGACGATCGGCCAGGAAACCACCCTGGTCGGTGGCTGGTTCGCCGCCCCGTCTCCTGTTGTCCGGCAGGATTTCCAGGATCGCTATCGGGGCCTGTTCGGCGAGGTGCCGCCGGGCCTGGCGTCGCTCGGCTATGACGCCGTTTCGATGGCGGCGGTGCTGGCGCGCCAGCCGGGTGGTCCGGCGTTCGACGCCGTCAGCATGACCCAACCCAGCGGGTTCCTGGGGGCCGACGGGGTCTTCCGGTTGCTGCCCGATGGCGGAAACCAGCGGGGTCTGGCGATTCTGCGGGTCACGAACGACGGTTTCGTGGTCGAGGACCCGGCCCCGCAAAGCTTCGAGCTGCTGATCAACTGACCGGCCTTGGCGAAGCTCTTCCGGCTACCGCAGCAGATGGCCGGTCACCGCGTCTAGCCGGAGGCGGCCGTCATCGGTCGCGCGGAGCCCGTCGTCATCCAGGAGAAGAAAGCCTTCGTCGATCAGATCGCCCAGCCGGTCCGCAGCGAACAGGGTCTCGGGCTCCGCGTCGAACAGGGCCCGCCAGCGGTCGCGGCTCAGCCCGCCGGTGGTGCGCAGACCCATCATCGTGGCCTCGGTCAGCATCTCGTCACGGCTGACCGGAAGGTCGTCGACCAGCGCGTGGCCGTCCCGCTCCACCCGGTCGAGCCAGATCGAGGGTGCTCGATGGGTTCGGGTCGCGGTCTTGGCCAACAACCCATTGGAATTCCGGGTCGAAAGCCGCCCATGCGCGCCGGGTCCAATGCCCAGGTAGTCCCCGTAGTGCCAGTACAGAAGGTTATGCCGGCAGGCGTGTCCGGGCCTTGCATGGTTGGACACTTCATAGGTCGCCAGGCCCAACTCCATCAGGGTGTCGCGGGTCGCCTCATAGAGGGTGGCGGCGGTGTCATCGTCCGGCAGGGTGAAAGCCCCGCGGGCATGCAGGGCGTGGAACGGCGTGGTGGGCTCGATCGTCAGGTGGTAGATCGACAGATGGTCGGTGCCGAGCGCCACCGCGCGCTGCAACTCCGCCAGCCAGTCATCCAGGTCCTGGTCCGGGCGGGCGGTGATCAGGTCAAATGATACGTTATCGAAACAATCTCGCGCAACTTCGATCGCGGCGATCGCCTCGGCGGCCGAATGGGTGCGTCCGAGGAATTTCAGGTCGGGGTCGTTCAGCGCTTGAATGCCGAGGGAAATCCGATTGATTCCAGCGGCTTGGAAGCGGTCGAGCTTGCCCGCTTCGACCGATGTCGGGTTCGCTTCGAGGGAGATTTCAATATTATTGTTAAATCGAAACAATGACTGCGCACGACCGATTACGGCCGCCACGGTGTCTGGCTCCATCAGCGATGGGGTGCCGCCGCCG
>CALAHL010000696.1 GCA_937891725.1 uncultured Rhodospirillaceae bacterium
TGATCAGCGCCAGCCGTCCGTCCAATTGTCCAGCCATATCAGGATGCCGCCGCCAGGAGAGAAAGTTGATTGTTGGTAGTGCCGTCTTCCCAATCGCTCAGCTGAATCGGGTATTGGCCGGTGAAGCACGCATCGCAGTACTGCGGCGAGTCCTCACTGCGGCCAGCCTCTCCCATCGCACGGTACAGTCCGTCGATTGAAATGAAGGCGAGGCTGTCGACGCCGATGAGCTTTCCCATTTCCTCGACGGTCATGCGGGAGGCCAGGAGCTTTTCCCGCTCCGGCGTATCCACACCGTAGAAGCAGGAATGGGTGGTCGGCGGGCTGGCGATGCGCATATGCACCTCTTTCGCGCCCGCCTGACGTCCCATCTCGACGATCTTTGTGGAGGTGGTGCCGCGTACGATCGAATCGTCGACCAGTACGACCCGCTTGCCGGCGATCGCGTTCGGATTGGCGTTGTGCTTCAGCTTGACGCCCAGATGCCGGACATGGTCGGTTGGCTGAATAAAGGTCCGCCCCACGTAATGGTTCCGGATAATGCCGAGTTCGAACGGTATCTTGGCCGCGGCCGCGTAACCGATGGCCGAGGGAACGCCGCTGTCCGGCACCGGAATGATCACATCTGCGTCGACTGGAGACTCTTTGGCCAGTTCCGCGCCGATCGCCTTGCGGGCGGCGTAGACGCTGTGACCTTCGACCATGCTGTCCGGGCGCGCGAAGTAGATGTACTCGAAGATGCAGAACCGTTTCGGCGCCTTGTGGAACGGAAAGAACGAGTGCAGTCCCTTGGTGTCGATCACGACCATTTCGCCGGGTTCGACATCGCGGATGAACTCGGCACCGATGATGTCGAGCGCCACCGTCTCGCTGGTCAGGATGTAGGCATCGCCGATTCGGCCGACGACAAGCGGGCGCACGCCATAGGGGTCGCGCATGCCGATGACGGATTCCTCAGTTAGACAGACAAGTGCGAAGGCGCCGTCAACCTGCTTCATCGCATCGATCAGCTTGTCGGTCACAGTGCGATGACGGGACCGCGCGATCAGCTGCAGGATTGTCTCGGTGTCGGTTGTCGATTGGAAAATGCTGCCGTTGTGAACCAGTTCCCGGCGAAGCTGCAGCGCGTTCGTCAGATTGCCGTTGTGGCAGATCGCGAAGCCGCCGAACTCCAGATCCGCATAGAGCGGCTGCACGTTTCGCAGGGCTGTCTCGCCGGTGGTGGCGTAGCGATTGTGGCCGATGGCCGCATAGCCGCGCAGCCCGTCCAGAATCGACTTGTTCTCTTCGCCGAAATTCTTGCCGACATGGCCCAGGCCGCGGTGCTGATGGAACTTGTTGCCGTCGGCGGAAACGATCCCGGTCGCTTCCTGACCGCGATGCTGGAGCGCGTGCAGGCCGAGGGCGGTATGGGCGGCGGCGTCGATTGAGCCGAAAATTCCGTAGACGGCGCATTCCTCTTGGAAATGATCATCATCTTCGGAGTCGGAGGCGAACGGTGATGTTGTGAGCGTCATATGTCGCGGTGACCCCGTTGGGTGAGGTGTGTTTAGGGCTGACCGGGTGATAAATGGCAATCCCTTGCGGCTGGGTCTACCCCCTATTGGGTTCCCTGGATCGCACGGTTCAATTCCTGACGTTCGCGGTCATTATAGCCGGTGGCGTCGGTTGGCGCACTGTCTTTCGACGGAGCCTCGACACTTGGACTGGTCAGTCGGTCGTTCGTGCGCTGATGCAGCTCTTCCTCCGCCTGCCGGCGGGCGCGCTCCAGTTGAAGATCGGCCTCGGTGCGCATGTGGGCGGGCACCAGCCGTTGCAGCTCTGCGGCGCCGGCTGCCAGATAGGGCCGGGTGCGGGCGTCGCGGATCCAATTCGGCCGCTCGGTCTCGTCCGGCAGGACCCAGACAACCAGGGCATAGGCGAAGCTGACCAGTACAGCACCCCGAACGAGCCCGAACATCACGCCCAAGGTGCGGTCGACCGCGCCGAGCGTGACCTGCCCTAAGGGCTTGGCCACGAATTTAGCAAGGATCGACAGCAGGATGATCGCGATCACGAACAGAGCGGCCCCGGCGCCGAACGCCGCGATATCGCCATCGATCCCCGTCCATTGGGTGACCAGAGGTTCGAGCAGAGGGTACTGGTAGATCGCGATCAGAAACGCGCCAACCCAGGCGGCGACCGAGAGCACCTCGGCCACAAACCCGCGCAACATGGCGAGCAAGCCCGAAAGCAGCAGGATTAGGAGGACCGCGAGATCGGTCGGGTTGAAGGGCAGGGTATCCATCCGCTCTCTTTCGTCTTTAGACCGCGCGCCGGCCAAAGCGACCGCCCTCGCTTGGATCCTGCAATAGGGCGACCAGATCGTGGAGTTGGTCGATCGACACAAGCTCCAGTCCATCACCTGCCGGCTTGCCGCCCTTACGGCGGCTGGACGGAAGTATGGCCTTTTCAAACCCCAGCTTTGCGGCTTCCTTGAGGCGGGCATCGCCATGGGAGACGGCGCGCACCTCGGCCGATAGACCGATCTCACCGAACACGACGGCCCCTTTGGGCACAGCAACACCACTCATCGACGATAACAGGGCCGCGGCAACGGCCAGGTCGGCCGCCGGCTCCGACACCCGGAGCCCACCGGCCACGTTGAGGAACACGTCGTTTCCGGCCAGGCTGACACCACAGCGGGCTTCCAGCACGGCGGTCACCATTGCGAGCCGTCCGCTGTCCCAGCCGACCACCGCGCGGCGCGGGGTTCCGAAGGGCGATGGCGCGACCAGGGCTTGGATCTCGACCAGGACAGGACGGGTTCCTTCCATGCCTGCGAACACACACGCGCCAGACACATCATCTTGC
>CALAHL010000697.1 GCA_937891725.1 uncultured Rhodospirillaceae bacterium
CCTGGGCGGGGGCAACGACACCCTCTATGCCGGCGCCGGCGACGATACGGTCGGGTCCGGCAGCGGCATCGACTTTCTCTACGGCGAAGACGGCAATGACGTGGTGTTCGGCGGCACCGACAACGATCAGGTGTTCGGCGGCACCGGCACCGATGCGGTCTACGGCAACCAGGGAACCGACGTTGTCTACGGCAACCAGGGCGCCGACACGCTCTTTGGCGGACAGGATGCGGACACCCTGTTCGGCGGTCAGGACGTTGACATCGTCTATGGCAATCTGGGCGACGACGTCGTCTACGGCAACTACGGCGCCGACATCCTCTACGGCGGTCAGGGCAACGACGTGCTCTACGGCGGCCAGTCCGGCGATGTCGAGAACATGTCCGGCAACGCGTTCGATCTGCTGTACGGCGGGGTCGGCGACGACACGCTGTATGGCGGTCAGGGCGTCGACTGGATCTTCACCGGCAGCGGTGCCGACAAGATCGTGATCGGTGATACGGAATCGACCGATGTGATCGGCGATTTCGACGGGGCTGCGGGCGACCGGCTGCTGATCAAGACCAATATCAACGGTCAGGCGATCGCCACCGGGGCCGATCTGATCGCGCGGGCGACCGATAATGCGGACGGCGATGCCGAAATCGATCTGGGCGGCGGCTACGAGGTGCGCCTGATCGGCGTCAAATCCGCCGACCTCAACGCCGGGTATTTCGAGTTCTACTGACCGGAGGCCTGCGGACTCTGACCGGGACCGGCGTCAGAGCCAGGTTCCGGGCAGGGTCACGGGCGTGCCGCCGATTCCCAGCTTGAAGCGGCTGACCCCGGCCATCGAGGCATCGATCCCGCCCAGATCGATCCAGCGCACCCCGTCCGCCGCAAGCGCTTCGATCGCCCGCCAGACCAGCAGATTGTGGGCCTGCTCCCGCCGTCCGATCGGCGAGGTCCAGGAGACGTAGTAGGTCGCGGTCGACCCGTGGCGCAGGAACAGCACCCCCGCCACCGGCTCCGAGCCGTCCTCCGCGGTCAGCACCAGAATGTCCTTGCTGCGCGCGGTCATCACGCACAGCAGCGCCGCGAAGGCGCCGGTCGGTGCCGACAGGCGTCCCCGCTTGCGATGCGCCTCATGCCGGTCGAGCACCCATTCCAGCGACGTCCCGCCTTGCGCCGACCGCACGCGCAGTTTCGAGCGCTCCCCGCGCCGAAGTTGGTTGCGCCATTTCTGGTGCAGCCCCGCGCGAAGGGCCTCGACCCCGACCGACAGGTCCAGCCAGATGGTGCCGTATCCGGTCGCCGTCCGGCCTTTGCCGAGCGGAGCGATGCAGTCGCCGTCCGCCTCCTCCGGCATCAGGAAGAACCAGTTCAGGCCGCGGGTCGGCCAGCGGTCGGTCAGCAGCCGGTAGATCGCCCGCCGCTGTGCCGGCTCAACCGTTTCCAGATAGATCGGCCCCCGGGTCAGTTTGACGATTCGGGCGGCCCCCAGGATTGACCACTCAAAGCATTGCGCCATTGCCACCGGCCGGTCGCCGATCAGGAAGATCGCCCGGCGCGGCTTATAAGCGGACACCCCCTGCAAAGCGTCGCCGAAGATCCAGGCCTGCTCCAGCGGGACCCGCTCCGCCCGGTCCAGCAGGCGGCTCCAGCCGCGCTCGTCCACCCCGTCCCAGAACAGCCGCACCCCCTCGGTCTCGCCGCCCGGCGTGCCGTGGATCCGGATCCCCTCGTCGGAGCCGCGTTTCAAGGATTTCGGAAGGCGTGTCACGCGCGCGTCGTACCTCTAGAGCCGGATCGGTCAATATGCGGTCCTTGTCGATGATCGCATACTGACCGTGAATCCGTCTCTTATCATATAGATAGAATACGTTGATCGTGCTCTAGAACCTCGGGACCAGGGCCGCTACTGTCGGGTGCATGGCGAGCTTGTTCAAGAGACCGATCCGGATTCACGGCCATCTGGTGCCCGCCCGGCGCTGGACCGGCCGGGCGGTGCTGTACGCGCTGCTCTATATTGGACTGCCGATCACCGCCCTGATGCTGATCCTGGACGGCATCGGTTGGCTGGTCGCGACCCAGCTGCTCGACATGGAGTGCTATGGAGTCGGGTGTCTGTTCTAGGATGGAGCGGGGGACGGCCCTCACGCGTCATTCCCCGGTTTCGGCAGCTCGAAACCCGACAGCATCTGGAACACCTTGATCACCGCGATGTCGTCCTCCCGACCGAGACCGGCGGCGCCGGCGGCCAGGAACTGCTGGTGGGCGGAGGCGGAGAGCGGCAGCGGGAAGGTCAGCCGCCGACCGGTATCCAGAACGATGCCGAGATCCTTGACGAAGATGTCGACCGCACTGCGCGGCGAGAAATCGCCTTCCAGCACATGGGGCACCCGGTCGTTGAACATCCAGGAGGCGCCGGCGGAATTGGAGATCACCTCGAACAGGACCTTCGGGTCCACTCCGGCCCGCATGCCGAGCGCCATCGCCTCGGCGGCGGCGGCGATGTGGACGCCGGCCAGAAGCTGATTGATGGTCTTGACCGTCGAGCCGACCCCGTGCTCCTCGCCCAGCCGGTAGACGGTCTTCGAGATCGCATCCAGCACCGGCTGGGCCGTCTGGAAGGCGATATCCGGGCCGCTGGCCATGATCGAGAGCTGGCCCGCGTTCGCGCCCAGCGCGCCGCCGGAGACCGGCCCGTCGATCATGTGAATCCCATGCTCCTCCAACCGCTTGCCGAAACCGATCGCGGTGTCGGCGGGCACCGTGGCGCTGGCCATCACCACAGCACCTTCGGCCAAGGTTCCGGCGGCCCCGGTCTCGCCGAACAGCACGGTTTCGGTCTGCGCGGCGTTCACCACCAGC
>CALAHL010000698.1 GCA_937891725.1 uncultured Rhodospirillaceae bacterium
GATCTCTGCGGTGTGGACTATCCGGAACGCGAGGAGCGGTTCGAAGTCGTCTATAATATGCTCTCGATCAGCCAAAACACTCGCTGCCGGCTTAAGGTGGTAACCGATGAGAACACGCCGGTTCCGTCTGCATCGGCCCTGTTCCATTCAGCAGAGTGGATGGAGCGTGAGGCGTGGGACATGTACGGCATTTTCTTCTCCGAACACCCGGATCTGCGCCGCCTGTTGACCGACTACGGGTTCGAGGGGCATCCCATGCGGAAGGACTTCCCGCTCACGGGCTATGTCGAGGTGCGCTACGACGACGAGCAGAAGCGGGTTGTGTATGAGCCGGTCTCGCTCGTTCAGGAGTTCCGAAGTTTCGATTTCCTCTCGCCCTGGGAAGGCGCGCGCTCGCTGCTTCCGGGGGACGAAAAGGCGGATGAGCCGGCCGGTGCCGGTGGAGGGCAAGCCTGATGGCCGCTGATATCGATTTCAATCAGATCAAGCCGCTGACCATGAACTTCGGGCCGCAGCATCCGGCGGCCCATGGGGTGCTTCGGCTGGTGCTGGAAATGGACGGCGAGATCGTCGAACGGGCCGATCCGCATATCGGACTGCTGCATCGCGGCACCGAAAAGCTGATCGAGTACAAGACCTACCTGCAGGCGGTGCCGTATTTCGACCGATTGGATTACGTCTCGCCGATGAACCAGGAGCATGCCTATGCGCTGGCGGTCGAGAAACTCCTGGGGTTGGAGGTACCGCGCCGGGGCCAATACATCCGGGTGCTCTATGCCGAGATCGGTCGCATTCTGAACCACCTGCTGAATCTGACGACGTTCGCCCTCGACGTGGGGGCCATGACGCCGCTGCTGTGGGGCTTTGAGGAGCGCGAGAAGCTGATGGGCTTCTACGAGCGGGTCTCGGGTGCACGGCTCCATGCCGCGTATTTCCGCCCAGGCGGCGTGCATCAGGATCTGCCGGCCGGTTTGCTGGAGGATATTGCGGCTTGGGCCGATCAGTTCCCAGCTTTCATCGACGATATGGAAACCCTGCTGACCGAGAATCGGATTTTCAAGCAGCGGACCGTCGATATAGGCATCGTGACGCGGGCGGAGGCGCTGGATCATGGTTTCTCCGGGCCGGTGATCCGAGCGTCTGGCGTGCCGTGGGATTTGCGCAAATCGCAGCCGTACGACGCCTATGACGCCGTCGATTTCGACATTCCGATCGGCAAGACCGGCGATTGCTACGCCCGGTATCTGGTGCGGGTTGAGGAGATGCGTCAGTCGCTGTCCATCATCCACCAATGCTGCGAGGCGATGCCAGATGGTCCGGTGAAGGCGGACGATAAGAAGGTGACCCCTCCGAAACGCGGTGAGATGAAGCGGTCGATGGAGGCCTTGATCCATCACTTCAAGCTTTATACCGAGGGCTATCATGTCCCTGAGGGTGAGACCTATACCGCCGTCGAGGCGCCGAAGGGCGAATTTGGCGTGTATCTGGTCTCCGACGGCTCGAACAAGCCGTATCGCTGCAAGATCCGGGCGCCGGGCTTTGCGTTTCTGGCGGCGATGGATTTCCTGTCGAAGGGTCACATGCTCGCCGACACGGTCGCGATCATCGGGTCCCTCGACATCGTGTTTGGAGAGATCGACCGATGAGCGGCAAGCATATCGCCGATGACAGCCTGCAGCCGGAGAGCTTCGAATTCTCGGCAGAG
>CALAHL010000699.1 GCA_937891725.1 uncultured Rhodospirillaceae bacterium
AGTGGGTCAAGCGGAGAGGATCGTCGGTGGAACCGATGATTCTGCAACAGCCTCTCAAAGGCCAGAAAAATGCCAGTCTGAGACGCAGATGCCCAAAAATTGCTATTCTTCGTCAACGCCGGACCGCGCGATCCGCACATCTCGATGGATCGATACCCCGAGCAACAGCCCCAACCCGATCATCATCGTCAGCATCGCCGTTCCCCCGTAAGAGATCAGCGGCAGCGGAACCCCGACCACGGGGATCAATCCCATGACCATCGCGACATTTATGAACAGGTAGAGGAACAGCGTGGTCGTGACGCCCATTGCCACAAGCCGTCCGAACTGGCTCCGACACCGAATGGCGATGGCAAATCCGTATCCGATGGTCAGCACGTACAACCCCAGCATGGCCAGCCCACCAACCATGCCGAACTCCTCGGCCAGCATGGTGAAAATGAAGTCCGTCTGCTTCTCGGGAAGAAAATTCAGATGACTTTGGCTGCCTTTCAGGAATCCCTTACCGAACATGCCACCGGATCCGAGTGCGATCTTCGACTGCAGAATGTGATAGCCGGATCCGAGGGGATCGCTCTCGGGATCGAGGAAGGTCAGGATGCGCTGCTTTTGGTAACCGCGCAGGAACTGCCAGGCGATGGGGATCGCCCCCAAACCGGCTGCAATCACCAGCATGAACTTCCAGATCCGGACACCCGCCAGGAAGAAAATCGCTCCCGATCCCGCCAACATCATCAAGGCTGTCCCAAGATCCGGTTGCCGAAGAACCAGCACCGCAGGCAAAGCGATCAGCAGCAAGGGCACCAGCAAGTTCAGCGGGTTTCCCACCTCCTCATAGCTGAAGCCGTGGAAGAACCGTGCCAGGGCCAGCACAAGCGCGATCTTCATCAACTCGGACGGCTGCAATTGCACCACGCCCAGATCGATCCAGCGCTGCGCACCCATGCCGATCTCTCCCATGACCTCAACCAACAGCAGTAGGGCCAAAACCAGGGCATAGCCGATATAGGCTGACTTGATCCAAAATCGGATGTCGACCATCGCAATGGTCACCATGACCAGCAGACAGACTCCATAACGAACGGCATGTCGGACCGCCCAGGGGTAGACATCCCCGTTTGCGGCCGAATACAGCATCAGAAAGCCGACCGCCGCAATCATCGTGATTAGGAGGACAAGAAGCCAATTCAAACTGGTCAACTTCTGCCCGAAGGTGAGTTCCGGTTGGTTTAAACCATCGGATCGGAAACTGTTCACTGCCATATCAGCCTCGCGTCCCACCGGAACTGCGGGTGACACCCTGCTGATCGGCTTCCTGAACCGGGTCGGCGGCCGATGTGCCGTTGCGGGTCAAACCGCCACGCAGCGGATCGATGCGGATGGCTTCCCGCAAAATGTCGGAGGCAATGGGGGCGGCCATGGACGAGCCACCGCCGCCATGTTCCACCACGGTTGCGACCGCAAAACGCGGGGCATCAACCGGGCCAAATCCGACAAAAAGGGCATGATCGCGATGGCCCCACGGTCGGTCCTTGTTCTTGGTGATGCCGGCCAGACGCTCAGCCATCGTTATCCGACGCACCTGTGCCGTGCCGGTCTTGCCGCCGATCTTCACGTCATCATCGGCGCCCTGAACGCCGCGTGCGGTGCCCCTGTCGCCATTGACAACTTCGCTCATCGCCGTCCGGATCTCCTCAAGATGGCGCGGATCCAGACCCGTCGACTCAAATGTCGCCGCCGCATCCCCGCCACCGGTCGCCGCTCGCTTGACCAGTGTCGGCTCGACTTTGAAACCGCCGTTGACCATCCGCGCCGTCATCGTTGCGAGTTGCAGCGGCGTTGTCAGGACAAAGCCCTGACCGATTGAAGATACCAGCGTCTCACCCTGCTGCCACGGCACGCCACGGGTCGCGAGCTTCCAATCGCGGCTAGGCATCAACCCCTCGCGTTCCCCTGGCAGGTCGATGCCAAGCTTCGAACCCAGGCCAAGCCGTTTTCCCATCGCATGGATTTTGTCGATTCCCAGCCGTTTGCCGAGCTCGTACATGTAGACGTCACAGCTTTGCGCCAATGCCGCTTTCATATCCAACCAGCCATGCCCCGGTCGCTTCCAGCAGTGAAACCGGGTGTCGCCCAATTCCAGATGGCCGGGACAGAAGAACCGGGTGTCAGCATTCGCCAGCCCGGAATCCAGGGCCGCAAGGCAGGTCAGCATCTTGAAGGTCGAGCCAGGAGGATATTGCCCCGTGATCGCTTTGTTGTTCAGCGGCGCACGCGGGTTCGACAGCAACCGCTCCCAGTCCTTGGCGGATAGCCCGTGGTTGAACGGGTTGGGATCGTAGCCGGGAACCGATGACAGGGCCAAAAGTTCGCCGGAATGCACGTCGATCACCACGGCGGCTCCGCTTTCCGGTTCAACCACGGCGCCGTCGTCATCGACCAGGACCGTGGCCCTGTCGATGTGCGCTTCGACGACATCCGCCGAGGCTTGCCCAAGCGCCAATTGGCCTCGCGGGTCGTCGATCGGCAGGCGATTGGCCAGACCACGTGACAACCGCTCATTCGCAAATCGCTGCAACTCGACGTCGATGGTCAGGCGAACGTCTTCTCCCGGCTGACCTTCATCGCCCGGCAGCTTGCGGATGATGCGGCCGATCGCGTTGACTTCGACCTGACGCTGACCAGCGGTTCCGCGCATTTCCGTATCATGGGACTTCTCAATGCCGTTCTTGCCGATCCGGAAGTCCGGCAGTTCCAGGACCGGATCACCTGTCAGTTCACTCTCGGAGACTGCGGCCACGTATCCCGTCACATGCACCGCTGCCTCGCCGAACGGGTATCGACGGGACCGGCCGACCTCGATCCGGATGCCAGGCAGATACGGAGCATTGACCGCAACCCGGGCGATCTCCTCGCGAGTCAAATTCTCGACCACGGTCACCGGAACGAAGGCCCGCTTGCGCTTTACGTCCTTCAGGACGCGGCGGACATCCCATTCCTGGACTTCAATGATGGACGCCAGCTTATCAAGTGTGAGAGCGACGTCGTCGGTCTGCTCCCGGACGATCTCGACCCGAAAATTGTCCTGATTGTCTGCAAGCGGGGTGCCGTTGCGATCCAGGATACGGCCCCGGATCGGGGGCAACAGTTCGAGATTGAACTGGTTGTCTCGGCTCAAAAGCTCGAACTTCTCGGCCTCTATCACCTGCAAATAATACAGGCGCGCCGCCAGCGCCCCAACCAACGTCAGCTTTCCACCGGCCAGGACCAGCGCCCGCCGGGTGAAGACTTTTTGAACGTCCTGCTCACTCGATTTCAACATAGGATCACCGAACGATGTAGCGGTGAATGCGCACGAAGATCCATGCGATCAGCGGAAACATCAGCACCGTCAGCAGATACTGAAACATCGCAGGCTCAGGATCGATCAGCCGCACGTTCATCACGCAAATCAGCAGGTACGACATCAATGCGGCAACACCGTGAATGGCGACGAAGCCCATCCATGCCAGAACGAACGGCTTTCCGAGAAACGCCCGGCGCTGTGAGATTGCTAGCGCATGAATGATCAGCAGCGTCAGAGCGGTCAATCCCAGAGGCGTCGCCGCAAGGACATCCTGCAATACCCCGATTAGGAACAGCGCAGAAGGCGGCTGCAAATCCGGACGAAACACCGCCCAATAGAATGCTGCAATCGCGGTGTAGGAGGGAACGATCGTCTGGTATCCAGGAATACCCACCGGAATGACCGACAGGATGGCAAATACCACCATCGCCATCATCGGCGTCGCATCCCGCAGCCATTGGTCAAGCCTTTGGGTGGCGGAGGGGCGCATCAGTTCCCCAGACCCGGAATCGAAAGCCTGCTTCCTCCGGTCTCGGACATCAGCCCATAGGTCGGCGTCTCGCCCCGTCCTGGCTGAACCACGCCGTCGAGTCCGTAGTCGAGCAGCCGAAGGTACTCAAGACGGTTCCAGTCCACATAGGGCTGAACCTCGATCCGACCCTCCTCCACCGAATTCACCACCCCGACGGGCAACCCAGCCGGAAACACCCCGCCATGGCCGGATGTCACGATCCGATCACCGGTGAGCACACTTGCGTTCTGAGGAAGATACTGCAGATCTGGGGTTCGGCTGTTATCGCCAACCAGAACGGCCGGGTCGCGCGTCCGCTCAACAAGCACCGGGATCTGAGAGTTTAAGTCGGTGATGAGCAGGATCCGGGCATGATGCTGTCCCACCTCCACAACGCCACCGACCAGCCCCTCCCCGCTTACCGCCGCCAGACCACGCCGCACGCCATCCGTTTGCCCGGCATTGATCATGGCACTGCGCACGAAGGCCCCACCAGCGTCGGCGATCACCCGCGCGGTGATGTAGTTCGCCGCCGGCGGTGGCACGTAGTTGGTGAGCGCGCGCAGCGCCCGATTCTCGGCCTCAAGCCGTCGGGCGACATGCTGCCACCGCTCCAACCGGGAATTCTCGATTTGAAGCCGCGCGTTGTCTGCCCGAATATCGCGCAGCTCCCGAAGCCCCTCTGCCGCATCGGACACCGAGGCAGCCGGTTTGCTCGCCACCTCAATGATCGGGCCAAGAGCATCGACCACCGTTGTCCGCAGCCGCTCGACCAGAACCACATCCGCCT
>CALAHL010000700.1 GCA_937891725.1 uncultured Rhodospirillaceae bacterium
TCGACGCGCTGACCAATGGCCTCTCCCAGCGCATCCGAGACCAGGATGATCAACTGGTCTCCGCTCCGCAACCGTCCCGGACCATCCGCCATCAGCAATCCCGTGTCGGTGAGGCTCTCGGCGTCCAGCCCGAAGCGACGGAACTGAATTTTGGCATAATCCGCCATCGCACTCGACGGTCAGATCCCGAACAAGAAGACCCGATTGGCAGCGAGGATCGCATGGACGGTGGCGCCGAACGCCTCGGGGGTGACCTCCCGCTCCAAGGACTCAAGCGCCTCCCGGTGCAGCACCATGGTCGACGCCAGCACACCGCCGGCATCAGCTGACCGACTTTCATCCTCGTCCAGCCGAACAAGTGTCCGCGCGACGCGATGCGATTCTGGTCGAAGCCACGGTGCGGGAAACCAGATCCAGACGACCGCATAGGTAGGGCTTTTGCCGAGTCCCGAGCGGTCGCTTGCTCCCACCCGATCACGCGCATATAACGGCGCTTTAATGACCGCGATTGACACACAGCACAGGTCCTCGGGCTCCGAAGACCCCCCCCGATATCCCCACCGCCATCTGCTGGGGATTGAAGGGCTCACCCGTTCCGACATCGACAACCTGCTGGACAGATCCGATGGATATGTCGAGCAGAACCGGCGCGCCGACAAGAAGAACGCCTTCTTGCGCGGTCGGACCCTGATCAATCTGTTCTTCGAGAATTCGACACGCACGCGCACCAGCTTCGAGCTGGCCGGCAAGCGCTTGGGCGGCGACGTGATCAACATGTCGGTCGGCACGTCCTCGATCAAAAAGGGCGAGTCCCTGATCGACACCGCCATGACACTGAACGCCATGCATCCGGACGCTCTGGTGGTCCGGCACGGTGAGAGCGGCGCCGTCCATCTGCTGGCGCAGAAGGTCAATTGCGCGGTGGTCAACGGCGGCGACGGCAGCCACGAACATCCGACCCAGGCACTGCTGGATGCGCTGACGATCCGACGCCGGCTGGGGCATCTGGAAGGGCTTGAGGTTGCGATCTGCGGGGATGTCACGCACAGCCGGGTCGCGCGATCGAACATCCATCTCCTGTCGATCATGGGTGCCCGGGTCCGGGTGGTGGCCCCGCCTACCCTGCTGCCGTCGGGGATCGAGCGGATGGGCGTCGAAGTCCATCACGACATGCGAACCGGCCTGAAGGGCTGCGACATCGTGATGATGCTTCGCCTGCAGACCGAGCGGATGCGGGGAAGCTTCGTGCCGTCGGTCCGGGAGTATTTTCGGTACTACGGCCTGGATGAAACCAAGCTGCGGCTGGCCAAACCAGATGCGCTGATCATGCATCCGGGACCGATGAACCGGGGTGTGGAGATCGACAGCGTGGTGGCCGACGATATTGACCGATCCCTGATTCGCGAACAGGTGGAGATGGGCGTGGCCGTCCGGATGGCAGTCCTGGAGGCGCTGGTCGAGAATCAGACCGAGCCCTGGGCGAAGAACGACCCCTACGCCGCCGGTGCGGCGTGAAGGACCTCAGCATGCGACCCGTCCTCTACAAGAATGCCCGCCTGCTGGACCCGACATCCGGGCTCGATGAGCGGGGTGCTGTGCTGACTCAAGGTCAGCGGATCCTCGATTCCGGCCCGAAACTGTTCATCGACACAACGACGGCCGATGTGGACGTGGTGGATTGCGGCGGACGCTGCCTCGCGCCCGGTCTGGTCGACATGCGCGTCCAGGTGCGCGAGCCGGGCGAAGAGCATATGGAGACCCTCACCTCGGTGCAGCAGGCCGCCGCCGCCGGCGGTGTGACCACCATCGCCACCCTGCCGAACACCAATCCGATTATCGATGATGCGTCCCTGCTTGAGTTCGTCGAACGGCGGGCGATCGAGGTCGGTCTGGTCAATCTGCATCCCTACGCGGCGGCCACCAAGGGCCTGCGCGGGGAGCAGATGACGGAAATGGGGTTGCTGGCGGAATCGGGCGCTGTCGGCTTCACCGACGGCGAGAAGGCCATCGTCGACAGTCTGGTGATGCGCCGGATCCTGTCCTATTCCTCACGCCTCGGCAAACCGATCATTCAGCATCCCGAAGACCCCACCCTGGCCCGCGAGGGCTGTGCCAACGAAGGTGAGATCGCCACCCGGCTGGGCCTGTCCGGCATCCCCTCCTGCGCCGAAGTCATGATGATCGAGCGGGACCTGCGGCTGGTTCGTCTGACGGGCGGTCGCTATCACGCGGCCCATGTCTCGACGGCCGAGGCGATCCAGGCAATCGCCAAGGCAAAATCCGACGGCTTGAAGGTCACCTGCGATACAGCCCCGCACTATTTCGCGCTGGATGAGCAGGCAATTCTCGACTACCGCACCTTTGCGCGTGTCTCCCCACCGCTGCGCAGCGATGCGGATCGTCGCGCCGTCATCAGAGGGCTGGCGGACGGCACGATTGACGCGATCGCCTCCGACCATGCGCCGCAAGATCAGGACAGCAAACGGGTTCCGTTCGCCCAGGCGATGCCGGGGGTCACCGGCCTGGAATGTCTGCTGCAGATCAGCCTGGAACTGGCGCACCGGGAGGAGATGCCGCTTCTTGATGTGATCTCACGGCTGACCCACCGACCGGCGGAAATCCTGGGACTCGACTACGGTCGGATCGCCAAGGGGTGTTGGGCCGATATGGTGATTTTCGATCTCGACATCGGAACCAAGATCGATGCCGCCAAATGGCACACGAAATCCAAAAACAGTGCATTTGACGGACGTCCGGTCCAAGGACGGGTCTGGCGGACGATCCACAAGGGCCAAATGGTCTATAATGCAGATGCCGAGTCCCGAGAGGACATGTTCGGTGCCCGCTTTGCGGCCGTGACCGCCGCAAGCCTTGAAGCCCACGCGCTCTAGGCGGTATGACGCGGGCGGACTTGATCAGGATGTGACCAGATGCCCGATCCGTTGGGAACATTTGCCTATACGTGGCCGCTCTATGCCGCCTTTGCGCTCGCCTATCTGATCGGCTCGATCCCGTTCGGACTGGTTCTTACCCGCCTCGCCCATACCGGCGACATCCGGCTGATCGGTTCCGGCAGCATCGGGGCCACCAATGTCCTGCGGACCGGACGCAAGGGCCTTGCCGCCGCCACCGTCCTGCTGGATGGCGGAAAAGGTGCGCTCGCCGTCGCGATCGCCTGGCAGTTCGGCCCCGATATGGCCGTGCTGGCGGCGGCCGGCGCCGTGCTGGGGCATTGCTTTCCGGTCTGGCTGCGGTTCAAGGGTGGCAAGGGTGTAGCGACAGCGCTCGGTGTCTGGTTGGCGCTGGCACCGGCGGTCGGCGCGCTCGCCTGTCTGGGCTGGCTTCTGGTCGCGGTGGCGACGCGCTACTCCTCGCTTTCCGCCCTCCTCACCCTAGCGGTAGCTCCGGTTTCGGCCTGGTATCTTGAAGGCCCGCAAATTGCCGAGGTCGGCGCCGCAATCGCGGTCCTGGTCTGGATACGCCACCACCAGAACATCCGACGCCTGCTGAAGGGCAAGGAGAACCGGATCGAGTTCGGCAGCAAGAAAAGCACCTGAACGCAGTTCGGCCGCCTGTCCGATTTCCCTCCTCCATCTTCCATAACTCCGGAGAACCCCTTCCGGAGCGCATCATGCATCTGTTCGACGACCCCACATCCCCGCAGCCCGCGCAGATGTCCGAAGGTGAGCGCATTGCCCGGCTGCGCCTGATCCGAACCGAGAATATCGGGCCGGTCACGTTCCGAGATCTGGTTCAGCGGTTCGGCACGGCTCAGGCCGCGATTGACGCCCTGCCCGATCTGGCGCGCCGGGGCGGGCGGCGACGACCGCTCAAAGTTCCGTCCGCATTGGAGGCCGAACGGGAGATCGCGTGGAACCATCGCATCGGTGCGCAAATCCTGGCGATCGGTGAGCCGGACTATCCCCTCCCTCTGGCTGCGATCGAGGACGCGCCGCCGGTGATTTCAGTCCTCGGCGATCCGCGTCTGTTGAGCACACGCAGCCTCGCGATCGTCGGTGCCCGCAATGCGTCGATGAACGGACGCCGGTTTTCCGAAATGCTGGCGCGGGAGATCGGGTCCTACGGCTACACGGTGATCTCCGGTCTTGCGCGGGGCATTGACGGGGCCGCCCATGCCGGATCGCTCGAGACCGGATCCATCGCCGTGGTGGCCGGAGGAATCGACGTGATCTATCCGCCGGAGCATGACGCGCTCTACCGCGAAATCGCCGATCGCGGTGCTGTGGTGGCGGAGCCGGCAATCGGCACCACCCCGCAGGCCCACCATTTTCCGTCTCGAAACCGCATCATCTCCGGCCTGTCTCTCGGCGTCCTGGTGGTCGAAGCCGCGAAACGGTCCGGCTCCCTGATCACCGCACGCCGCGCCTTGGACCAGGGACGCGAGGTCTTTGCCATTCCGGGCTCCCCGCTCGACAAACGGTCGGACGGCACAAACCGACTGATTCAGGAAGGGGCTGCCCATCTGGTTCAGGGAGCCGACGACGTGATCCGAATCCTCAATGGTCTTTCCACACCCCAGCTGGAAGAGCCGTCCGCGCGGGAATTCGAGCCCCCGCCACCGCTCCAACCTGACCCTCAAGCCCTTGAAAAAGAACGCACAGTCATACTCGAAGCCATCGGAGCGGACCCGGTTGCGGTTGACGAACTGATCCGCGGGTGCCAATTGTCCTCTCCAATCGTCGCAACCGTTCTGCTGGAAGCGGAGCTCGCCGGGGTTATAGATCGCCATCCCGGCAACCGCGTGTCACGACGGCTGGAGATATCGGAGTGATCCAATTTGGATTGCAGTCCAGCCGCGTTTTTCGAGCCAGGACGCAAGCGGCGCCACACAGTGGGCGGATTTTATGTCAACAGTCGTCATCGTTGAATCCCCGGCAAAAGCTAAAACGATCAATAAATATCTCGGCAGCGAGTATCACGTGCTGGCGAGTTACGGCCATATTCGGGACCTGCCCCCAAAAGATGGGTCGGTGGATCCGGAAGCCGATTTCGCCATGTTGTGGCAGAGCGATCCGCGCTCCGAGAAACAGATCAAGGCCATTTCCGATGCCATGAAGGGCGCGGATCATCTGATCCTCGCGACCGATCCGGATCGCGAAGGCGAGGCGATCAGTTGGCATGTGCGGAACGTGCTGGAGGAGCGCAAGGTCCTCAAGGGAGTCGACGTCAAGCGCGTCGCGTTCAATGAAATCACCAAGTCGGCGATCCTGGAGGCCATGTCCAAGCCACGTGAGCTGGACCAGGATCTGATCGACGCCTATCTGGCGCGGCGTGCGTTGGACTATCTGGTCGGATTCAATCTGTCTCCGGTGCTCTGGCGCAAGCTGCCCGGTGCCCGGTCGGCCGGACGGGTGCAGTCGGTCGCCCTGCGTCTGATCTGCGAGCGGGAAGCCGAGATCGAACGGTTCAATCCGCAGGAATACTGGTCGGTCGAGGCCAGTTTCCGCACAGAGGATCGGAAGTCCTTCACCGCCCGCCTGACCCATCTGGACGGCAAGAAGCTGGACCGGCTGGACATCACCAGCGAGGCCGAGGCGAAAGCCGCCGTCGTCGCGATTGAGGCCGGCGATTTCACCATCGGGTCGGTCGAGAAGAAACGGGTCCGGCGCAACCCGCAGCCCCCGTTCACCACCTCGACCCTGCAGCAGGAGGCCTCGCGCAAAATCGGCTTCGGCGCGTCCCGGACCATGCAGCTGGCCCAACGGCTCTATGAAGGAGCGGAGATCGGCGGCGAAACCGTCGGCCTGATCACCTATATGCGGACCGATGGCGTTCAGCTGTCAGGTGAGGCGATCGGTGCGATCCGCAAGCGGATTGGCAGCGAGTTCGGCGACCGGTACCTGCCGAACACCGCACGGGTCTACACCGCCAAGGCGAAGAACGCCCAGGAAGCCCATGAGGCGATCCGGCCGACCGACATTTCCCGCACTCCCGATCAGCTCAAGGGTCGGATTGATCCCGACCAGTGGAAGCTGTACGCGCTGATCTGGAAGCGCACCGTGGCAAGCCAGATGGCCAGCGCCGAGCTGGATCAGACCGCGATCGACGTGGTCGACGGCAAGGGCCGCGCGGTCCTGCGGGCGACCGGCTCCGTGGTGGCGTTCGACGGGTTCCTGAAGCTGTATCAGGAGGATCGGGACGAGCCTGCGAGCGACGATGAGTCCGAAAAGATCCTGCCGCCGGTCAACGAGGGCGAGGCTGCGGCCCGTCAGGACGTGACCCCGGAACAGCATTTCACCCAACCTCCGCCCCGGTATTCCGAGGCGAGCCTGGTGAAAAAGCTGGAAGAGTTGGGCATCGGTCGCCCATCGACCTATGCCAGCATTCTGCAGGTGCTGCAGGACCGGGAATACGTCCGGATCGATAAGAAGCGCTTCATGCCGGAGGATCGGGGCCGTTTGGTTACCACGTTCCTGTCGAGCTTCTTCGTTCGCTATGTCGAGTACAATTTCACCGCCGATCTGGAGGGCCGTCTCGACCAGATCTCAGACGGCAAGCTCGAATGGCGTCAGGTGCTGCGGGATTTCTGGGAGGACTTCAAGAAATCCATCGACGGCACCAAGGATCTGTCGATCACCAATGTGATCGACGCCCTGGACGCGGAACTCGCGTCTCACTTCTTCAAGGCCGGCCCGGACGGCCAACCGATCCGGACCTGCCCCGGCTGTGGTGACGGACGGCTCTCCCTGCGGTTGGGTAAGTTCGGCGCCTTCATCGGCTGCTCGAACTATCCCGAGTGCAAGTTTACCCGTCAGCTTGAAGAAGCGGCCGGCGGCAAGACTTCCGGTGAGGAAGAAGGTGGTCTCGCCCTCCCGAAGACCCTCGGCAAGGACCCTGAAACCGGCGACGAGGTCAGCCTGCGCAAGGGTCCCTATGGGATCTACGTGCAGCTGGGCGAGCCGGTCGAGAAGACCAAGCCGAAGCGCGCGTCGCTGACCAAGCAGATGAGCCCGGCCGACGTCGACCTTGAGTTGGCGCTGAAGCTGCTGTCGCTGCCACGCCCGATTGGGGATCATCCCGAGACCGGCGCGAAGATCGAAGCCGGAATCGGACGCTACGGGCCGTACCTTAAACTCGGCCCCACCTATGTGAGCTTGCCGCCGGACGACACCGTTCTGACGATCGGTCTCAACCACGCGGTCCAGATCCTTGCGGAAAAGGGTGCAAAGAAGAAGGCCGGCAAGGAGCTCGGCACGCACCCCGAGGACGGCAAGCCCGTCACCGTGCAGGCCGGTCGCTTCGGGCCTTATGCCCAACACGGCGGGCTGCGCGCGACACTGCCCAAGGGCGAGGAGATGGACGATCTGACGCTGGAGCGGGCGATCGAAATCCTGGCGGCGAAGGCGGCCAAGGGCGGCGGCAAGCCGGTCAAGGGTGCGAAGAAGGCCGCGACCAAACCCGCCGCCAAGAAGGCAGCCGCCAAGGCGACAACCGCGAAGAAAGCACCTGCCAAGAAGCCGGCGAAGAAGCCTGCAGCGAAAAAGCCGTCTGCGAAATCGTCGAGCGCAAAAACGTCGGATGCGGCCGACTGACCTTGGTGAAAACTCCCACCCATTTTCCGACTAAGGAGCAGGTTGCGGCCTTCATCCGAGACAGTGCGACCCCGGTCGGACGTCGAGAGATCGCGCGCGCCTTCAATGTGAAGGGGGAGGACCGCACGGCCCTCCGCGCCCTGATCTCCGAGCTTGCCGAGGACGGCGAGGTTGAGACCGGCCGTAAACGCAAAGTCGCCGCTCCCGGCAGCCTCCCGGAAGTCGCGGTGGTCGAGATCACAAAGATCGACGGGGACGGGGAACTCCACGCCCGCCCGATTTCCGGTCTGAAAGATGTCGACGAGGCGAACCTTCCGAAGATCACCGTCCTGACCGACAGACGCTCCGGCCCGATGGCCGTCGGAGACCGGGCGCTGGCACGGCTGGAACGGTCGGGTGAGGCGAGCTATCGCGGTCGGGTGATCCGGCGGATCGGCAAGGCGGATCCCAAGATCCTCGGAATCTTCCGGGCGACACCGGACGGCGGCATCGTCGACCCGACCAATAAGAAAGCGAAATCCGACGTCGCCATCCGCGCGGCCGACACTGGCGGCGCTGGGCCGGGGGATCTGGTCGAGGTCGAACTGCTCCCGCGCGCTCGGATGGGCCGCCCCCACGGGAAAATCGTGCAGGTGTTTGCCGGTGCGGCAGACCCGCGCGCATTCTCCCGCATCGCGATCCACGAGCACGACATCCCGGACGTCTTCCCGGACGCCGTGACCGAGCGCGCCGAGAAGGCGAAGCCCGTCACCCTGGGCAAGCGGGAAGACCTGCGGCCGATTCCGCTGGTGACGATCGACGGCATCGATGCACGGGATTTCGACGACGCGGTACACGCGGTGCCGGACGAGGATCCCGCCAATCCGGACGGCTGGAAAATCCTGGTGGCGATCGCCGATGTCGCCCACTACGTCCAGCCTGGCGATCCGCTGGACCGAGAAGCATTCAAGCGCGGCAACTCGGTCTATTTCCCGGACCGGGTGGTCCCGATGCTGCCCGAGGCGCTGTCGAACGGACTCTGCTCGCTCCGACCAAACGAGGACCGGGCCTGTCTGGCCGTCGAAATGGTCATCGACCGGGACGGCGAGAAGCGCAGTCACCGGTTCACCCGGGGTCTGATGCGCTCCCATGCCCGGCTGACCTACACACAGGTCCAGGAAGCCGTTGATGGCGGATCGCGCGACGGCATCCCCGAAGGAGTGCTGGAGCCGCTCTACGGGGCGTTCAACGCGCTGCGCAAGGCCCGCATCAAGCGGGGCGCCCTCGAGATCGACCTGCCGGAGAAGCGGGTGATCCTGAACGAGGCCGGTGATGTGGTCGAAATCGGCGTGCGCGACCGTCTGGACGCGCACATGCTGATCGAAGAATTCATGGTGCTGGCGAATGTCTGCGCCGCCGAAACGCTCGAGAAGCGGCACCAGCCCTGCATGTACCGGGTGCACGACACCCCGGCACCCGAGAAGATCTCCGCCCTGTCCGAAGTTCTGGAAGGCATGGAGATCCCGTTTGCGAAGGGTCAGGTCGCCCGCGCCAAACAGTTCAATTCCGTGCTGGCCAAGGCCAAGGGCAAGCCGTTCGAGCGGATGGTGAACGAACTGGTGCTGCGCTCTCAGGCGCAGGCGATCTATTCGCCGGACAATCTGGGACATTTCGGCCTCGCCCTGCAGCGATACGCCCATTTCACCTCGCCGATCCGGCGCTATTCGGATCTGCTGGTGCACCGGGCCCTGATCCGGGGCCTGAGTTTCGGGGCGGGCGGTCTCTTGGCGGAAGACGATACCCAGTTCCCGGAATGGGGCGAGCATATCTCCGTCACCGAACGTCGGGCCTCCGCCGCCGAACGCCAGACCCTGGATCGCTATCTGGCCCGCCATCTATCCGACCGGGTCGGCACGGTTCTCCCCGGCCGCATCAACGGGGTCACCAGGTTCGGCCTGTTCATCACCCTGGACGAGACTGGGGCCGACGGCCTGATCCCGATCCGGACCCTGCCGCAGGATTACTACGACCACGACGAGATTCACCACATGCTGGCCGGACGGTCGCTCGGCTGGGTGTTTCGTCTGGGCGACCGGGTTGAAGTGCGGGTCCGCGAGGTCGAGGTCGCCTCGGGTGCGATCGCGCTCGAGCTGGTGTCCGGTGGACAGGAGGGCAAGGCTCCTTCAGGTGTCCGGACCGGTCCCGCCGAGAAGCGCGGACGCGCCGGCGGTCCCGGGAAAGGGGGCCCGCCCAAGTTCAAACCCAGCCGCAAGAAAAAGCCCGGCACCTCCAAGCCCCGAAAAAAGGGCAAGAACCGCTGAACGATGGCACGGTCCCTGCTTAGAGCTTTCCTGCTTGGCGTTTGATTGTGCACCTGCGGCATCCCGGACATTGATCCACAATCAGGGTTGTTGCACTCTGAAACTCAGGACGGACGTGGGGCTCGTTCCTGGCGAAGGAAATGCGACCGCATGACTCACAGCAGCAGGATTGAAAGACAGGATCGGTTCGGGCGCACCGCCCTGACCTACCTGTCGCGGCTCTCCATCGGGATCGCCCTGGCGCTGACCGTCGGGTCCTGCACGCCCAGGCTTTCCGATGTGATCGATCAGCCCGGTGTCCCGGAAAGCGTGGACCGCGGGTTTATCGGGAAGGCCGCTGACATCTATTACGCCGGCTTCGGTGCGGTCGCCGACGGCTATGTCGACGCCATCGAACCCGCCACATTGGCGCTCGCCTCCCTGAACGGAGTGGAGCGACTGGACGACAAGGTTCGGATGGTCCAGCGCGCAAACCGGATTGCGATCCACTATGACAACCGGTCGATTGCCGAGCTGGTCGTTCCTGAACGCGATGATGTGTCCGGCTGGGCTCAGACAACCGCCCTTGCCGTGGAAACCGCGCGCAGAAGCTCTCCCAAACTGGCGCAAGCCACCGAGAGCATGCTGTTCGAGGCCACGTTCGACAGCATGACGGAAAGCCTGGACCGCTATTCCCGATACGAGAATGAACTGGAAGGTCGCGTCAACAAGGCGTCGCGTCAGGGCTATTCCGGGATTGGCGCCGGTCTGGTCCAGAACACGGAGCCGGCTTCGGTCGCGATCTCGAAAGTCTTCGAAGGCTCTCCCGCCGCCGAGGCCGGGGTGCGTGAAGGCGACATCATCGGTTCCGTTGACGGAACCTCGACCCAAAACCTGGATGTGGAAGAGGTGGCCAATTTGATGCGGGGACCGGTCGGAACTCTGGTCCGGATCCGCTTCTACCGCGAGAATCAGAACATCGATCTCGAGATACGGCGTGACCAGGTGATTGAGCCGACCGTGTTCTATCAGCCTGTCGGGGACGTCGCCTATGTCCGTATCAGCTATTTCAATATCGGTACCACCGAAGGGCTGCGCGAGAAAATCGCTCAGGCCAAGGCCGAAATACCGGGTGGCATGAAGGGGCTTATCCTGGACCTGCGCCAGAACCGTGGCGGCAACCTGTCTCAATCGCTTGAGGTGGCGGACCTGTTCATCGAAGAGGGGCAGCTGCTCCTGACGAACGGACGGACCATAGGGTCACGCCGGTCGTACGTCGCCAGTGCAAACGACGATATCAACCACCTCCCGATGGTCGTCCTGATCGACGGGGGTTCGGCCTCCGCGTCCGAGATCGTGGCCTCGGCGCTCCAGGATTCCAACCGCGCCCTGGTGATCGGCACCCGGTCCTTCGGCAAGGGGACGATCCAGAACATCGTTGAGTTGCCGAACCAGAGCTATCTGATCTTCACGTCGGCCAGGATGCACGCGCCCTCCGGGTACACGCTCTCCCATTTCGGGGTTTTTCCGTCGATCTGCACCCAGGACAGCTATGGAGCGGATGACGGCAGCCGGACCGATCTGCAACTGGATCAGATTGCATCCAACAAAGCGCTTCAACTCCGCCGACGTGCCGACCAGCTCGGCAAGGCCGAAAAGTCGAAACTCGAGACCTATTGCACCGGCGACCACCCTCCCTCAAGCGACGACAGCGACGTTCGTATCGCCTCCCGGCTGCTGCACAGTGCCGAGCTGTATCGGCAGGCTGCTGCCGCGTCGCAGGTCGCCTTTCGTGCAGGTCCGGCAAACCCGCTGTGATCACAGACGCGAGCGCCGAGATCGGTGCTTGACTTCAGGGGGGCAGTCGCTATTTTGCGGGCTCCGATTTCGCGACCTCGTTCGCGCCGACTAGGAGAAGAGTATGGCCAAGCCAGCGACCGTTCTGATCAAGATGATCAGCACCGCCGAGACCGGCTATTTTTACGTGACTAAGAAGAACCCGCGGACCAAGACCGAGAAGCTGGAGCTTCGGAAGTACGACCCGGTAGCGCGCAAGCACGTGCTGTTCAAGGAATCAAAGATCAAGTAAGCGGTTACGCGCCACCCCGGGCGATCGAGCTTGGGGCCGCGCTGATCTCCTGACCGGAAGGCCGCCCGTGAGCGGCCTTTTGGCGTTTGTCTGGCTGGTCCTGAGAAACGAGCGTGAACGCAGATCAGCTGCCGAGCGCCGCGTTTCTCTAGCTTATTGCAGCCGAGTGAAAATCACCGACGATCGCTCTAGGTTCTGTTTCCGGTGACCACCCGGTTCCGGCCCCCGTTCTTGGCTTGGTAGAGAGCGACATCCGCCGCTTTCAAGAGGCTCTCCGCCGTATCCTCGGGCAGCCGCATCGCAAGGCCGATGCTTACGGTGACGGCGATTTCAGCTCCGGACTTCAATGTGACGCGGGTATCGGAAATCTTATCCCGAATCCGCTCCGCGACCTGTTCGGCGAAGTGTTCCTGGGTGTCCGGCATGATGATGACGAACTCCTCACCGCCCAGCCGCGCCACCAGATCCACATTGCGCACATTGGTCCGCATGGTCTGAACGATTGCCTTCAGAATTTCGTCGCCCGCATCGTGGCCATAGGTGTCGTTCACCGGTTTGAAGAGATCGACATCGATCATCTGACAGCCCAGCGGTTTGTTCCGGGCCGACGGGTCGGCCAGCACCCGCTCCAAATGAGTCATCAGATAGCGTCGGTTATACGCGCCGGTCAGACTGTCGGTCAGAGCCATGGAGAGGCCCTGCTCGTAATTCTCTCTCAGCAGGTCCTGGTAGCGGCGGCGCCGGATCTGGGTGCGCACACGGGCCAAAATCTCATTTCGGTCAATCGGTTTGAGCAAATAATCGTTGATGCCGAGGTCAAGCGCCTTCGCAAGCTGTTGTGTCTGGTCATCCTCCCCCACCATCAGGATCGGCGTATGCCTCGACACCTCATTGGCCCGCAGCATGGATGTCAGACGCAGCGCGTCATCCTGGTTCAGGTTCAGGCTGCAGATGATCAGATCGAACGAGCCCTGCTCCAGAAGCGCCAGCGTTTCGCGTCCGGTGGTCGCCCGGGTGATCGAGGCCCGGTCGGCCTGAAGCGTCTCGGTCACGTTGAGGGCGTCGATCGCATTGTCCTCGACCAACAGGATCGTCGCATCACAGGTATCCAACTCGGTCATGGTCCGGGACGGCAGACCCAGTTGGCTGGAGGTGGCTTCCCGCAGGCGCCAT
>CALAHL010000701.1 GCA_937891725.1 uncultured Rhodospirillaceae bacterium
ACACCACCCATCGCTTCGTGACCGGCTTGGGCGCGGGCACTCTGCCCGAGGCCGCCTTTCGGTATTACCTGAAACAGGACTATCTGTTCCTGATCCACTTCGCGCGGGCCCACGCGCTGGCGGTCTACAAGGCCGACACCGTCGCGGACATGCGCGCTGCCGCGTCAGCCGTGCACGCCCTGATCGACCACGAGATGCGGATGCATGTGGAATTCTGCGCCGGGTGGGGCCTGACCGAGGCCGAGATGGCGTCGGTGCCGGAAGATCCGGCCTGCGTCGGCTACACCCGTTATGTGCTCGATCGCGGGATGGCGGGGGATATCCTGGACCTGCTGGTGGCGCTGGCGCCCTGCACGATCGGCTATGGCGTGATCGGCTCGGCTCTGGCGAAAGACCCGGCGACCAAGCGGAACGGCAATCCTTACGACGCCTGGATCTCGATGTATTCCGGGCCCGAGTATCTGGACGGTGTCCGGGAGGCCACGTCGCAGCTGGACCGGGTGTTCGAGGCCCGTGGCGGTGCAGCCCGGATCGATCCGTTGACCGCCACCTTCCGGGAGGCGACCCGGCTCGAGTCCCGGTTCTGGCAGATGGGTCTGGACGCGGCCTAGCGCGCAGCCAATCTCCGTCCCAGAGGGCGGAGTCCCTTGCGGTCGCGAAGGCGTGGCGCTATCTCCCTCGTCATGACGTCACACAGCGACATTGATCTGGGTCTTCCCGGCAACCGGGCCGCCACCCGCGTGGTGGTGGCGATGTCCGGCGGTGTGGACAGTTCGGTCACCGCCGGGCTGCTCAAGGAAGCCGGGTACGACGTGGTCGGGATCACGCTGCAGCTGTACGACCACGGTGCCGCCGTGCAGCGCCGCGGGGCCTGCTGCGCCGGACAGGACATTCACGACGCCCGCGACGTGGCCCAGCGCCTGGGGATTCCGCATTACGTTCTGGACTATGAAAGCCGGTTCCGGGAGAACGTGATCGACGATTTCGCCGACAGCTATCTGCGCGGCGAAACCCCGATCCCCTGCGTCCGCTGCAACCAGACGGTCAAGTTCCGCGACCTGCTGGCGACCGCGCGGGATCTTGGGGCTGCCTGCCTTGCGACCGGCCACTATGTCCGCCGGACCGTCGGGAACGGCGGGGCCGAGCTGCGCCGGGCCGTCGATCCGGGCAAGGACCAGAGCTATTTCCTGTTCGCCACCACGCCCGAGCAGTTGGATTTCCTGCGCTTTCCGCTCGGCGGGATGAGCAAGGACGAGACCCGCGGCCACGCCCGCCGCCTGGGCCTCGCGGTGCAGGACAAGCCGGACAGCCAGGACATCTGCTTCGTGCCCAACGGCGACTACGCCTCGGTGGTGCGCAGGCTGCGTCCCGGCGCGATCGATCCGGGCGATATCGTGCATCTGGACGGCACCGTGCTCGGCCGGCACGACGGGGTGATCAACTACACGATCGGTCAGCGCCGTGGCCTCGGGATCGGCGGGCGCAAGGACGAGGACGGACAGCCGGACACCGATCCGCTCTATGTGGTGAAGATCGAGCCGGAGCGGGCCCGGGTCGTGGTCGGTCCGCGCGCGGCGCTTGCGACGGAAACCGTCGGGATCGAGCAGCTGAACTGGCTCGGAGGTCCGGAGGATCCGGCAATGGGCGACTTGGCCGTACAGGTCAAACTCCGCTCGACCCAACCGCCCGCCCCGGCGCGGTTGACCCGCGTTGCGGCAACAGGCTCCGCGCAGATCACACTGACCGAGCCGCAATTCGGCATCGCTCCCGGCCAGGCCGCCGTCCTGTATTCGGAGGATGGCGACCGGGTGCTGGGCGGGGGCTGGATTCGGGAGACGGTGGCGGCGTTCGATCCGCCCGCTCCGAGCTTTGCTGAGAGCGATTTCCCGGTATAGAACCACGCGGTATAGAAACACGCCGGCATCGCGCATGACGCATCACTATTGCAGGGTCTGAACATGTATCAATCGCTTATCGACCGCTACATCCAAAGCGAGATGGAGTTCGGGTTTTGCGCCGTCTCGAACCTGGAAATTCAGGCCTTCCAATCGCAGACCTGGGAAAAGAACGGCTATCCCCATCGGATATCCAGCCAGGATGAGCTGCACCGGTATCACGACTTCCAGAAGTCGTTCCGGTTCGAGGAATTTCTCGATGCGGCGACCCCGATGACCGAGGTCGAATTCAAACACTTCCAAGATGCGTCCAAGATGATTCATCGGTTCGCCAAGACCTTGAAGAGCCCGTACCTTCTGGGTTCGGGTCGGACCTCGCTGCTGGCAGCCATGCTGTATTCAAAGGTGTTGGACGAGCGTCAGGCGTTCGCAGACCCTTATGGCCGGAACGGAATCCTCGAAATCGGTCCGGGCTGCGGCTATCTGGGGGTCCTGATGGCCCTGAAAGGCGTGCCCTATACCTCGGTCGAGGTGACCCAGGCGCTCTATCTGTACCAGGAGTGCCTGTGGCGGTCCGCCGATTTGCGCGACACGTGCGAGCGCCATCTCAGCTGGTGGCGCGTGCTCGACCGGGCCACGTCGCTGCCCAGCTTCAATACCGTCATGGCGAACCGGGTCCTGGCGGAGATGTCCGTGGAATGTCTGGCGTTCTATCTCCGGCGCATCCATGAGCATTGGACCAAGACCGGGACCGAGGCAGGCCTCATCATCGCGCAAGGCATCGGGTTCCAGAACATCACCTATGCGCAAGTCTTCGACGCGTTCGACAAGATCGGTTTCCAGCTGATCGAACATAAGGAGGAGCAGCCCGATTCCAGACACGTGACGGTCTGGTGCATGAAGTCGGATATCCCGGCGGCACGGCGTCGGTTGAGCGGGGTCGGGGCCACCACGTCGAGACCGGTGGCTGTGGACACGGTCCGCGCTTTCCTCGCGGACTACGACAACAACAGCCCGACCTCGGAAGAGCTGTTTTCCACTATCTCCGGACCGGAAAATAACGGCCGGCGGCACCGGTTTTCGGACCCGGATCAAGGCGCGGGATGAAAATCAACAGCATCGTTGACACCGCGGGGCCCGCTGCGTATATCGACGGTCCCTTCCGGCACACGCAGGTGCCGCGTGTGGCGGAGTAGCTCAGCTGGTTAGAGCAGCGGAATCATAATCCGCGTGTCGGGGGTTC
>CALAHL010000702.1 GCA_937891725.1 uncultured Rhodospirillaceae bacterium
GCCGTGTTGGCCCTGGAAGGCGTCACCTCTGTAACGGCGGTCCTCACCGCCCATAGGCAGGGTGCTCCGAGCGCCGCTGCGGCGCCCAGCGCCGCCAAACCCGGCAAGCAAGGCCCGATGCCGACCCGTCCGGAAATTCCCGGCATCAGATCGATCATTGCGGTCGCCTCCGGCAAGGGCGGCGTCGGGAAATCGACGGTGGCCGTCAATCTGGCGCTGGCGTTGAAGGCCCAAGGGCTCGCGGTGGGACTGATGGACGCAGATGTTTACGGACCGTCCCTGCCGCGCATGATGGCGATCACCGGAAAGCCGACGTCGGAAGACGGCAAAATTCTGATCCCGATGGAAAACCACGGCATCAAGTGCATGTCGATCGGATTCCTGGTAGCGGAGGACACGCCCACCATCTGGCGCGGCCCAATGGTGATGAGCGCGCTTGAGCAGATGCTGCGCGACGTCAAATGGGGCGAACTGGATGTTCTGGTCGTCGACATGCCGCCGGGTACCGGTGACGCCCAGCTGACCATGGCGCAACGCGTGCCGCTGAGCGGTGCGGTGATCGTCTCCACGCCGCAGGACATCGCCCTTCTGGATGCCCGCAAAGGTCTCAACATGTTCCGACGGGTCGATGTCCCGGTGCTGGGTATCGTCGAGAACATGAGCTATTTCCTGTGCCCGAGCTGCGGTGAGCGGCACGAGATTTTCGGGCACGGGGGCGCGCGTCAGGAGGCGGAACGGCTTGGTGTGCCGTTCCTGGGCGAAGTGCCACTCCATCTCGCGATCCGGGAAACCTCCGACGCCGGCACACCGATTGTCGCTAGCCAGCCGGACAGTCCACATGCTCTCGCGTTCAGGGCGATCGCGGACATCGTGTGGCAATCGGTCGCCCGAGAGTTGGGCGCCCCGACCCGGTCCGCCCCGAGCATCGTATTCGAGTGACCGAAAGACCGTCCTACCGCCTATCGTAGTCGACAAAGGCGTGGGCCGGACGGTCTCCGTCGACAGGAAAGTCCGCGCGGTCAACCTCTCGCCAAACGGCAAGGTCGACCGCTGGAAACATCGCATCGCCGGCAGGTTCGACATCGATCCAGGTCAAACGCAATCGATCCGCACGCCCGATCGCTTGAGCATAAATCTGACCGCCGCCCGCGATGATGATCTCCTCGGGAGAGGCATCGGCGGCGCGTGCGATGGCGCTGTCCAAGTCGAGCGCGATCTCGACCCCGTCGGCCCGCCAGTTTGGATCCCGGGTGACCACGATTGTGCGGCGGCCGGGCAGCGGCCGACCGATCGCCTCGAAGGTCTTCCGCCCCATCACCATCGGCTTGCCCAAGGTGATTGCCTTGAACCGTTTGAGGTCGGCCGGGAGATGCCACGGCATATCTCCATCCGCCCCTATCACCCGGTTGCGGGCCAAGGCAGCGACCAGAACAATCGGCGGCTTCGGATGCGGCATCGTTTGGTCTCCCCGTGCCTGCTGGCGGAACGGCTGAATATTTTACGAGAATCAGGGATACTCCGTCCCCACCGTTCGGCCAACCATCGTGTGACCGACCCGAATTAGCCCGAAGCGGAGCCTATGCCTCCAAAATCGCCCCCCTCCTCGCCGGATGTGCTGAGCGCCCTGGCAAAGGCCGATCGGCAACGCCAGTCCGGGCACCTCTCCCGGGCGATCGAGACCCTGCGCCCGCTTCTCGAGAGCCATCCGGATGATTCAAATCTGTGGTTTGCGATCGGCAACCTTGCGCGCGATACCGGACAGACCGGCGACGCGGCCTTCGCCTACAAGAATGTTATCCGGATTCGGCCGGGGTCGGTCGAGGCGGGCAGCAGCCTGGTGCACGCCCTGATCACGCTGAATCGCCCCAATCTCGCTGCAAACTTGGCGCGCGACATCGCGAAGGTGGGGATTCTGCTGCCTGAAATCGCCCAGAGTGTGGCGGACGCGTTCGCCCGGCTGGCGCTCTACGACGAGGCGTATCTTCACTACCGCCGCATGCTGTGCCTGCATCCCCAGGTGGCGCGCGGCTCCGCGAATCTGGCTGAAACGCTCGCCCGCACAGGGGACGCCGATCGTTCCCTTATTTGGGCCGAGCGGGCGTGTCTGAGTGACCCGGCGGATGATCAGGCTGCCGTTCATCATGCGATGGCGCTCATGACCGCAGGACAAATTGCTCTGGGTCTCGCGGAGTACGAGGCGCGCCTGCGACCCGGTGCGGTCCACGCCCCCGAGCGGCGCGGGTTGTCAGCAACCAGGTGGGATGGCGGCCGCCTGTTTGGCCCGCTGATGGTTCTGGCCGAGCAAGGGCTGGGCGACGAAGTGCGGTTCGCTTCATCCCTTCCGGAGCTTCTGAAGCGCGGTCACGAAGTCATCGTCGAATGCGAGCCGCGCTTGGTGTCCTTATTCCAACGCTCGTTTCCGGACATCCGGGTGCGCCCGCACACCGGACGACGCACCGGAAAAAATGTTGTGTTCGACTATCGAGATCTGACGGAGCATCCGGCCGCCTACATCGAAGCGGGCAGCCTGCCGCTGATGTTGGACCTCTTGCGAGAGGGTCCGGTCGCGGAAGGCGGCTTTCTGGTACCCGATGCCCGACGTCTAGATGCGTGCGTTCAGGATCTGTGGCGGCAGACGGACGGCGCCTTGGTCGGCCTGGTCTGGGGCAGTGCCGTGACCCGTCCGGAGCGCGCCCGGTTCTACCCGGCGCTAGAACAGCTGCGACCGATCCTGACGCTTCCCGGCGTCCGTTTCGTCAATCTTCAGTACGTCGACGCGACGGCGGACATCGCGCGCTTCCGGGAGACCTTTGGGGTGAATGTGATCGACACCCCCGATATCGACAAGCGCCAGGATCTGGACGGTGCCGCCGCACTCGCCGCCGCCTGCGACCTGGTGGTGGGCGTGTCGAGCTCGGTCACAGCTATGGCCGCCGCAATCGGAACGCCGACGCTGGAGATGTTCCCCGAACGAAGCTGGTTGCCGCGATTCGCGGATGCCGTCGGCGATCAGCGCGACGGTTATCTCGGCCTGTGCCGCCGGGTTGAGTTCGGAGGCGAAACCGGAAAGGCGACCTCCGATGGCGGGCCGTGGCAGACGGTGACGGAACAGACCGCCCGCATGATTCCCCGGCTTCTTAATCTCACCTAGGCCTATACCGCGACCGGTGCCGAGATATGCGGATGGGCCTCATACCCGTCCACCCGAATGTCCTCAAATTTGAAATCGAAGATCGACTTCACTTCCGGATTTAGCCAGAGCTTCGGTAAAGGAAGCGGCTCCCGGGTCAATTGCTCGCGGGCCTGCTCCAGGTGATTGAGATAGAGGTGGGTGTCACCGAAACTGTGCACGAATTCTCCCGGCTGCAGTCCCGTCACCTGCGCGATCATTTGGGTCAGCAGTGCATAGCTGGCGATATTGAACGGCACCCCCAGAAACACGTCCGCCGAGCGCTGGTAGAGCTGGCAGGACAGCTTGCCGTCCGCCACGTAGAACTGAAACAGGCAGTGACACGGCATCAGGGCCATGTCGTCCAGTTCCCCCACATTCCAGGCACTGACGATCAAGCGGCGGGAGTTCGGATTGCGCTTGATTTCATCAATGACCCAGGAAATCTGATCGACCGTCCCGCCGTCGGGTTTGGTCCAGCTTCGCCACTGCTTTCCGTAAACCGGGCCCAGATCACCGGCCTCATCCGCCCAATCGTTCCAGATCCGGACGCCATTGTCCTGCAGATACCGGACATTCGTATCGCCCGCCAAAAACCACAGCAGTTCATGCACAATTGACTTCAAATGCAGTTTCTTGGTGGTGACCATCGGAAATCCTTCCGACAGATCAAACCGCAGCAGATGTCCGAACACACTCCGGGTGCCGGTACCGGTGCGGTCACCTTTCAGGGCACCTTCGTCGAGAATACGGTGCAGCAGATCGTGATATTGGCGCATTCCAGACGGTCTCCGGGGCGGCGGGTTTCTAGAGGGGATCAGTTTAACGAGTCGCTCTCGGGATTTCACGGAAAGAGATCGAGATTGGGTAAGATCTCCACCGATCCCCCTTTAATCCAAACGCGAAAGCGCTTATATCTAATGTTGCCGGAGATATCCGGCTATGGCGATAAACGGGCCGTAGAATAAGCGTAGTGGACCCGGGGGCAGTACCCGGCGCCTCCACCAAATTCCTCCGGGGTCGAGAGATCGACCGATGCGAGCCGAAGGGGACCGTTCCCCCGATGCCCGATCCGGAGTTTGGGGGCGAAACAGGATCGACACGCGTGGTAAAGGCGGACTTTTTGCTCGGCATGGTACCACCGATATCGGGCCATATAGTAGTTGCAGTGCGCCGTGCGCGTACTTTGTTCACTGTCCAACGTAAGGAGGACTGTCAGGCTAGTAGACATACCCGACC
>CALAHL010000703.1 GCA_937891725.1 uncultured Rhodospirillaceae bacterium
CATGCCGATACTCCTGGGAACGGGCGTGGAAGAGACGATCAGTGCAGTTGCGGGCCCTTCAGAAGATCTCGTCGGGCGATCGAGGGAACGGACAGATCCAGTCTTTCCCCGTCCCGATGGACCGTAATCGGCACTTCGACCCCGGCGGGGCCGAGCGACCAGATCTGACGGAAAAAGTCGGCCAGGGTCGACACCGGGCGGCCGTCGATCTTCTGAATCAGATCGCCGGACTGCAGATCCGCCAGATCGGCGGGGCCGCCTTCGCTCACCCCCGCGACCACCAGACGATCCTCCGCCTCGGTGCAGAACACCCCCAGCCAGGGCCGTTGCGGTTTGTTGGGGAAGCCGTAGGTCAGCATGTCGTCGTAGATCGGCGCCAGCAGATCGATCGGCACCACCATATTCCCATCGACTGGCTGTTGGCCTTCCTGGCTCTGCTGGATAAACAACGAGCCGATGCCCAGGAGTTTGCCATCGGCACTGATCAGGCCGGTACCGCCCCAATTCGGATGGGCCGGTGCGGTGAAGATGGCGCGGTCGAGCAGGTACTCCCAGTATCCCGCGAACTCCCTTAGACCGATCACATTGGCGCTGACCGCCCCTCGACGTCCGCCGTGGCCGGCCAGGATGACCTTGTCGCCCTCTTCGATCGCAGCCGAACTGCCGATATCGATCGCCGGAAGATCCAGTTTTCCCAGCGCCTGAATCAGCCCCAATCCGCTTTCCTGGTCGTATCCAAGCACAGTCCCGGAGATCGCACGGCCCTTGTTGTCCGTGATCCAGATCGTCTCCGCCTCGGTCACCAGATAGCCGACGGTCAGAATCACCCCGTCCTCGCGGATCACCACGCCGCTGCCGACCCGCTCGGTGCCCAACACCGTCGCGGTGAAGGCGTCTTCAGGAATATGGCTCTTGATCGAAACGATCGATGAAAGAACGTGATTGAGGTCGAAGGCCACACGATCTTGGCGCGGCGCGTTCTCCCAGGAAGAATCCGTCATGGTCACCTTTACACGGCAGGTCTCAGTCGGTTCGCGCCGGACATCCCCAGATCAGTCAGCCCGAACCAGTCGGCATGGCTCAAGCACTCGCGACCTCGGGGGCCCCACGGATCCCGTTATTTTAGAGATGATGTTCGAAAAATGCGATGGCCCGATACCACCGTCGCGAAATTGCGTCGTTTGTCCCGTCAGAGCCAACGCGCTGATGCAAGGCTCCGACGGGGAAGCTGCGACACTCCGCAGATCAGCGGGCCAATGACCCGACCATGCCGGCGCCCTGCCGACGCTTGGCATTGTATTGCTGATGATATTCCTCGGCGCGCCAGAACGGCCCGGCCGACGTAATTTCCGTCGCAATTGGCCGCGCGAAACGACCCGACGCGTCCTGCTCCGCCTTGGAGCGGCGCGCGGCTTCCGTCTGCTCTTCGTCGAAAGTGAAGACCACCGAACGATATTGGGTCCCGATATCCGATCCCTGACGATTGACCTGAGTGGGATCGTGACTGTCCCAAAAGACCTCCAACAATTCCTCGAAATCCACCTTTTTCGGGTCGAATTCGATGAGAATCACCTCGGCATGACCGGTCGTGCCGGCACATACGGAGTCATAGTCAGGGTTGTCGGTTTGACCACCGCTATAGCCGACGGTGACGTCACTGACGCCCTCGACCCGGCGAAAGGTCTCCTCAACCCCCCAAAAGCAGCCGGCGCCGAACATCGCCTTGGCCATTCTCTTCATCCTCTCCATGAGCATCCCGTCTTGGGTAAATGTGATGTCAGTGACCCGAATTCCAGAGGGGGTTCAGTCCCGATCCGTTGCAGCAGCCCGCGCTTCGCGCCAATTGAGGGCGGCTCTTAGCCCATCCGAGCGCGCGATGCTAAGAAATTCGCGTTTGGTCGGCATTCCTTCTCCCTCAATCAGCGTATCAATCTCCAACGCGCTCTCAAGCGCTTGATGCAAGCCCATGATTTCGAAGGCCCGATTCACCGCGACCTTGGTTTGCTTCACGAGGGTGCGATCCATTGCCGCCATCCGCCGCGCAAGCCCCAAGGCAACCTCGACATCCTGACCACGAGGCACGACCCTATTGATCAAGCCCATGTCCTTCGCATCCTGCGCCGAAACATCGTCCAGGCCGAGCAGGATAATTTCCTTCGCCCGTTTCGGCCCGACAAGCCAAGGTAACAGCATACAGACGATCCCCGCGCCGAATTTCAACTCGGGCTCTCCAAAAACCGCATCCTCCGACGCGATCGTCAGATCGCAGGCCATTGTTAGCTCGCAAGCCCCAGCCAGGGCTGGGCCATGGACGGCCGCCACCGTGGGCTTGCTCAGATGCCAAAACGCCATACAGGCGTCGAAATCCCGTCTCAGCAACGGACGCCATTCGCCAACTCCCGAAGGCGTATTCTCCGCCTGGGCGCGCAGATCGAACCCGGAGGAGAACGCTTTGCCCGCTCCAGTCACCACGACAGCTCGAACCTCGTCATCCGCCTCGGCTTGCGCCGCTGCGGCGAGCAACTCAACCAGCATCGGCTGATCCATCGCATTCAGGCGTTCCGGCCGGTTCAGCGTGATCAACGCCACCGGACCCTTCAGTTCATAGAGGACACTTGTGGCCATAATATGGTCCCAGGCTTTGGTGAAATGAGAACCCGCATCGACGTTGTCGATCGACGACCCCTTGGGTGAGGCTGGGCGTGGACTGCAACCTTGGTTAACCTCAATCTAAGCCGCTGCACGGCGGCTGTCCCGAACTTCTTTCAGGCAATGTTCACATGACCGATTTGGCCGATGCCTTAAGGACGTCCCTGGAGCGATATTCCGAGCGACCCGCACTAGAGGGTCATCAGCCGCCGAGGACACATGGGGCCTTGCTTCAGGCGTCGCAGGCGCGTGCGGCTGATCTGCGCGCCAAGGGTCTCAACACATTCGAACCGGTCGTTGTACCGGTGGACAATCGACCTGCCGACCTGATCGACCTGATCGGAGTTTGGCTTGCCCACGGTGTCGCGGTTCCGGTCCACCGCGCGACACCGCCGGCCGCACGCGCGGCTTTGGAGCGGCGCCTGGGCAACCGATTTGCATTGGACCGTCCCGCCGAGCTCCAGGCTGCCGGGTCCCAGGATCGCCCCGAACTGGAGGGGGCCTCGACCATCGTTTTCACCTCCGGCTCCACCGGCGATCCCAAAGGGGTTGTCCTTCGAGCGGACCGCCAAGCCGCGAAGCTAGAAATGATCCGGCGCCAGACCGGCTGGCAGGACGGCGCCCGCACCCTCCTCGCCCTGCAACTCACCTTTAGCTTTGGGCAGTGGGTGACGCTGCTGACCTTGATCTCGGGCGGGACCTTGGTGCTGCCGGCACGACTGTCGGTCGACGCGGTCGCGGATACCTTGGCCGATGGCGGTATCGATCGTCTGCCCGCCGTGCCGACGCTGCTGCGCGGCCTCCTGCCCCAAACGAAAGCCCAGTCGTTCTCCGGAACCGTTATGGCCGGTGGTGAGGTGCTACCGGCCGAACTGGGCCACCGCCTGCGCGCCCATTGGCCCCAAGCCGGTCTGGGCGACATCTATGGGCTGAGCGAGACAGGAACCTCGGATTTCTTCGTGTCCCCCGACGCCTATGGGGCCGCCGCAGGATCCATCGGAACCCCGGGTGCCGGGATCGAGACCCGCATCGCCGAGGACGGAGAACTCCGGATCCGCTCCCCATGGCGCATGATCGGCTATCTCGATGCCCCGGAGGCGACCGCGGCCGCCTTCGATTCCGACGGCTACTTCCGCACCGGAGATCTGGCTCGGGTCGATAGCCAGGGTCACACCCAGCTGATCGGCCGCGCGAAGGAGCTGATCAATCGGGGCGGCATGAAAGTGGCACCGCTGGAAGTTGAGGCTGCACTTGCGGAGCACCCCGATGTCACGGCCTGTCTGGTCACCGGCATTCCGGACCGGTCAACCGGCGAGGCCGTGGTCGCCTGCGTGGTTCCTGCCCGGGAGTTGGACACCGAACGCCTGCGTAGTTGGCTGGGCGAACGGATTGAGCGGTACAAGGTTCCAAGCCGCATTCTGCTGGTCGACATCCTGCCGACCGGCCGGACCGGCAAAGCCGATCGCGGCGCGGCCGCAGCGCTATTCAAGCAGGTCGAGGGTTAGTTGGTGACCCGCTTGTTGTAGAGATAGATGCCGCGCAACAGATCGATGCCGCGCGCGAGCTGGTAATCTTCGACCTCCTCGACTTCGGCCGCGACGTCGGCTGTCTCCGGCTCTGCAGCGCCCGGCTCAGTATTCGAGGGCTCGGTGGTCTCGGGTGTCACGGTGGCCTCCGGAGCGGCTTCCGGCTTCGGCTCCGGGGTCTCCTTTTCGACCGCAGCATCCGGGTTCTCGAGACGGCCTCTCAGATCCGCTTCGCGGCGGTTCGACCGCTGGGCCATCTTCTCGATCTTGGCCGCCTCAACGATGATGTCCGGAGTGACGCCTTTGGCCTGAATCGACCGACCTGACGGTGTGTAATACCGCGCTGTGGTCAACCGCATCGCACCGTGGCCCGGCAGCGGAATGATGGTCTGGACCGAGCCCTTGCCGAAGGATTGGGTGCCCAGAATGATCGCCCGGCCGTGATCCTGCAGCGCACCGGCCACGATCTCGGAAGCCGAAGCAGAGCCACCGTTGATCAGCACCACCACCGGTGCGCCATCGGTATCGTCACCCGGCTGCGCGTTGGACCGGCTTGAATCGTCCAGGTTCCGGCCTCGGGTCGACACGATCTCACCCTGCTCGAGGAAGGTGTCGGATACGTCAATCGCCTCCTGCAGCAAGCCTCCGGGGTTATTCCGCAGGTCAATGACA
>CALAHL010000704.1 GCA_937891725.1 uncultured Rhodospirillaceae bacterium
GGGCACGATTACGACCTCGACTTCCTGCGCAAGACCATGCCGAAGGATGGCTCGGTGATCGTGAGCGATGTCACCACCCAATACGGCGTGCTGGTGCTGGCCGGCCCGGACGCCCGCAAGGTGTTCCAGAAGCTGGCGGACGCGGATGTCTCGAACGAGGCGTTTCCGTGGCTTACCCTGCAGGAAATCCCGGTCGGGTTCGCTCCGATGGTTCGGGCCCTGCGGGTCAACTTCGTCGGCGCCCTCGGCTGGGAGCTGCACCACCCGATCGAATATCAGGAGCACCTGTTCAAGGCGCTGATGGCGGCCGGCGCCGAGTACGATATCGGTCTGGTCGGCATGCGCGCCATGGACAGCATGCGGCTTGAGAAGACCTATCGGGCCTGGGGCACCGACCTGAACGCGGAAAACTCGGCGCTCGAGGCGGGCTTGAACCGGTTCGTGCGGCTCAACAAGGGCGAGTTTGTCGGCCGCGATGCGTTGGTCCGCCAGCAGGCGGATGGCGTGCCTTACACCTACTCGACGATCGAGATCGACGCCGAGGATGCGGACCCGTTCGGCAACGAGCCGGTGTTTCTCGATGGCGAGGTGATCGGGCGCGGGACCGCCGGCGGCTACGGCCATCACGTCAGGAAGTCGCTGATGTTAGGATACATCAAGACCGAGCATGCGGCGATCGGAACCGCATGTCAGGTGCGGGTTCTCGACCAGCTCCGCCCAGCCCGGATCATCGCCGAAAGCCCGTACGATCCGGATAACATCGCGTTGCGGGCTTAGCGCTCGACCTCCTACAGCTCCGCGCAGGTGCTGTAGGAGGTTCTGCCGGTTCCCATTGATCGGCCTCGGCATTCGTCGGACCCGCCCGATTGAAGCGCGATCGCTATTTGCGGCTCTAGCCGCCTTGGCGCTGTTTCAGCATAGCCTCGTAGTCCGCCAGAACCTGAGCCTTGCGGCGTTCGAAGGCGGAGGCCATGCGGGCATCCTGGATCGCGCGTTGCGAGTTCAGGAACCGCTGATTGGCGTCCCGCTGGGCCTGTACCATCTTGACGGCGATCGCCCGGTCGGCCCGCTGGCGAGCCCGATCGGCGCGCGCTTTAGCCCGGTCCAGATCGGTCTGGATCTCTTCCGACGTACGCAGATCGATCTCTTGATCGCTGGCCGAGGCCGCGAGGTGCTCCCGCTGGCCATACCACAGACCGTAGACCTTCTCCCGGTAGGCCGGGCCACGCTCATCATCCCAGGAATGGTAGCGCCCAACGGCGAGTTTCCAGGTTCCCGAACGCCGCTTCAGATCCGCCAGGAACGCCGCCGCATAAGCCGCATTCTCGTCGGGATCAAACGCCTGCTCCAGCCCGTCGAACGCTTCTCCGTGATAGTGCAGGTTCACCTGAAAGCAGCCGACATCGATGTTCCTGATGCCGCGTGCCTGAAGCTTTCGGACCTCGGCAATTGCCGCCGCCTTGGTCGGAAGATACCGGCCTTTTCCTTCCGCCATGACCGTCCAGGGCCAGGCAAGACTTGCCTTCAGCCCACCGCTCCATCGACCGGTTTCGACCAAGGAGATCGCACTGAGGAGGTGCGGTGCGATGCCGTTCTCGCGCTCGGCGGCGCGGGCGGCTCTGACGCAGGTCTGGTGGCCGCTGACCGTGGGAGGGGCTGAAATCGAGGCTTGCGCTGGCGCACCTGAGGCCAGCAACGTTGTGACGATTGCCAGGCCGAGTAGGCCAAATCGGTGCGATATCTTTCTAGGTTCAGTCATCTGACAGGGTCCCAAAAGCAAGGTTCGAAAGCGGCTCTGTCAGGGACCAAGCAAACCGTGTGCCAGATTGGAGTGCGCAGGGCGCGTCGGATCAGTCGGCGTCGCCCATCGGACGGATGGCATCATAGGCGGCCACGACGGCCAGGATCTCGCGCATGTCGCCGGCGATCCTTTCGAAATCGGAGGTGCGGGTGAACCGCTTCTCGTTCATATAGAGGTTCCGCTTGACCTCGATCTGGATGGCGTGAACCGCCTCGGCGGGACGGCCGTAGTGCCGCGTCACGTATCCGCCGGCATAGGGGGCATTCCGCTCGACCGTGTGACCAAGACGGTGTGCCGCCCGCTGTACCCGCTCGGACAAGCCGTTCGCACAGCTGGTGCCGTGGCAATCCCCGATCACGATATCGGCGACCGCCCTCGGCCGCCCATTGGACCCCATAACCTGCACGTTGGACGGCATGGAATGGGCGTCCAGCAGAATACAGAAGCCGAACTGATCGACGGTCTCTTCGATCAGGTCGCACAGGTTGTCGTGGAACGGCCGCCAGCAGGTCTGGATCCGGTGCAGCCCGTCGGCGAAGGTCAACTTGTCGCCATAAATCTGGACGGAGTTGGAGACCACCCGGGCAATCGTTCCAAGGCCCGCGGCGATCCGCGAGGTTCGGGTGGTCACATAGTCGGGCAGGGGGTCGGAAAACATGCCCGGATCGAACTCGAACGGCTCCCGGTTCGGATCGACATAGACCCTTGGAAACAGCGCCTTCACCATCGGAATACCCAGTTCGGGCGCTGCGGCAAACAGCTCATCGACGAAACTGTCCTCGCTCGACCGCAGGGTCGGCAGGTCGAGACGGGTCCGCGCCACCAGATCGTCGGGATACACGCTCCCGCTATGGGGGGAGGAGACGACGACCGGTGCGGTTTGCCGGGGCGGGCGCACCACCTCGACGGCCGCAAGGTTTTTCGAGTGCGGGTTCCGGCCGATCTCCGCCTGCACGACGCCAGGCGCGTAGCCCGCATCCAAGGCGGGCAACCGTGCATCGACGAAGCGGTTTGATCGAACTCTCATGCTGACAGACTTAGTTCAAAATCCGGGAGGAGTCATCTCCCGCAGACGGGACCGCCTCTGCCCGAACCCGCACCCAAACCCGACGCCGGACTCCCGCTCCTGGCGGTGCTGCTCAGAACTCCTCGACGACCGAGCCGAGGCCCTTCGGATCCGTCCCGAACCGGTTTGGACCGTCGGTGCCGATTTTCACGAAGAAGACGAGCAAGACGATGTATCCGACCAGAGGGATGAGGATCAGCAGGGTCCACCATCCGCTGCGATCGATGTCGTGCAAACGCCGGACGCTGACGGCTAGGGATGGGAGAAAAACCGCCAAGGTGAACGCACCGCTGACTGGGCTCATAGAGCTTTCAAGTGTCGCCAGTCCGGCGAAGGCCTCGATAAAAATGATCGCCATGGAGGCCAAACTGTAAAACAGAATGAAATACCAATACTCACTTCGTCGTGCCCGCCCGGAAAAGGTGGCGTATTTCTTGAATACTTGCGCTACGGCTTCTCCAAAACCCATTGTTGTTCCCCATTTAACTCTGAGTAAATAATTATTCAGGTGTGGTGCACGCAGGAATAGTAGGGGCAGCTTAGCCGGATTCGTCTAACGCGCCAGACACCTTTGGAAGAACGCGCACCCGAACTCGCGGGTCGTGAACCCCTGCACTTCGGCCCGCACTTCGTATTGAAAGATTCCTGTCCGGATGGGCTTGCAATGCGATCCCGAGGGTATTAAGACCACGCTTCCCGAGACGCCGAGACGTCTGCGGCGGGCGCGTAGCTCAGCGGGAGAGCACTACGTTGACATCGTAGGGGTCACAGGTTCAATCCCTGTCGCGCCCACCATTTAATCCTCGGAAAACAAATTGTTTTCGTTGGGTTTCTGGTTCCCC
>CALAHL010000705.1 GCA_937891725.1 uncultured Rhodospirillaceae bacterium
CGATGGGCGATATGTCCGGCCTGAATGTCGGTCTGGCCTATGAACCTGAGGGACCGATGAGTTTTGCGCTGCTCGGTTTCTTCTCGGAACGCGACGGCTCTCCCACTGCAAATGCCGGCGGAACCGGGGCGCGGGCGGCCAGTATGGATACGGTCCAGTTCGACATGTCCTATGCCCTCGGCCCGGGCGTGACGCTGGCCGGGTCCGTTGGCGCCGCCGACATCAACGACGAGAGCGGATTCGGTCAGGACAGCACGGCCATTTTCGGCGTCACGATCGTGAAGCTGTCGTTCTAAAGAGGGTGCCGCCGGTTATATGACAAAGGGCGACCATGATGGTCGCCCGCCGCCGTCCGCCTAGCGGAGATTTCAGCCGATCAGTCCGCCATCCTCGCGTTTGACCGCGATCACGCAGGAGCGTGGCACCGAGTTCCCGCCCCCGGGAAAGGCGCTGCCGCCCTTTTCGCCCGGATGCTGGACCCCGACGAAAACCGTCCGGCGGTCCGGCGCCCAGGTGATCCCGGTGATCTCGCATTCCATTGGGCCGACCAGAAAGCGTCTGATCTCACCGGTCGACGGGTCGCCGATCAGCATCTGGTTGTTGCCCATCCCGGCGAAGTCGCCCTCGTTCGAGTAGTTGCCGTCGGTCTGGATCCAGGCCAGGCCGGTACTGTCGAACGCCAGCCCGTCCGGTGAATTGAACATGTTCTCGGCCGTGACGTTGCTTGAACCGGCATAGGCGTCGCTGTGCACGGTTGGATTTCCGGCGACCACCAACAGGTCCCAGGTAAAGGTTGGCCCGGCGTGGTTGACGTCGACCGGGGCCCAGCGGACGATCTGGCCGTAGTTGTTCTTCTCGCGCGGGTTCGGGCCGTTGACCGGGGTCTGGTCACCGCCTGCATTCGGCTTCACGCCCCGGTTCCGGTTGTTGGTCAGGCAGCAGTAGACATCGGAGGTCTTGGGATTGGCCGCCACCCATTCCGGATGGTCCATGGTCGTCGCACCCACAGCCGAGGCCGCGATCCGGGTGTGGACCGAGATCTCGCCCTTGTCCTTCATCCCGGTGGTCTCTGGTGTAAGGGCGAGCCATTCGCCGGTTCCATCGTCGTTGAACCTGGCGACGAACAGGTCGCCATCCTCAAGCAGGTTGGAGTTGTCCGAGCCGACCGTGTACTTGCCGGAGGAGACGAATTTGTAGAGGAACTCGCCCCGCTCGTCGTCGCCCATGTAGACGACGACGGTCCCGTCGCCGTTCACGACCAGCTCGGCGTTCTCGTGCTTGAAGCGCCCCAGGGCGGTCCGTTTCTTCGGCGTGGAGTTCGGATCCAGCGGATCGATCTCTACCACGTAGCCGGCGCGGTTCGGCTCCTGCGGATGCTTGGAAATGTCGAAGCGCTCATCCGTCGTGGCCCAGGCGTAGCCCCAATCCTCGGTCTTCACCCCGTAGCGCGACAGCTCGGCGCTCGGTTTGTAGTTGGCGTCGCTGGACGAGAAGTAGCCGTTGAAGTTCTCCTCGCAGGCCAGATAGGTGCCCCAGGGGGTCCGGCCGTTGCCGCAGTTGTTCCAGGTGCCGAGCGAGGTGGTGCCGGTCGGGTCGGCAGCGGTCTTCAGCAGGGCGTGTCCCCGCGCGGGGCCGGTGATCTCCATCGGGGTGTCGGCGGTGATGCGCCGGTTGTAGGCGGAGTCCTTCACCACGTGCCACCTGCCGTCGGTCTCGGCGATCTCCATCACTGAGACCCCATGGGCCGCCTTGCCCTTGCGGACGTCGTCGGCGGTCTCGGGCAGCTTGCTGTCCCGGTTGCCAAAGATGATCGGGAGGTTGGTGTATTCGTTGTTCACCGCCAGCACCAGGCTGTCGCCGTCCACGAACAGGGCCATGCCGTCATTGTTGTCGCCGAATGCGGTCTCCTGGCTGGCGGCGGTCCCCCGGCTCGCCGGATCGAACTCGGTAGCCGCCGACCATAAAGGGTCGCCCCAGGTCGCGACCGGATGCCAGGAGTACCCGGCCGGCACCGTGATGGTGTCGAGGGTATTGGCGGCGACCTGCTCGAACCCCAGACGGGACGCGGCGCGGGCGGCGGGTGCCAGGGCTGTGCCGCCAAGCAGGGCGGCGGCGCTGAAGGCCGCAAGGCCACCCAGAACCCCCCGGCGGGAAATGGCACGATCGACGACGGCGTCGAAATCGCAGTGCTCCGTGCGGGGCGAGTGCACCTCGTCCCACGCATCGAAGGACAAATCATGATCTCGGTTCTGCATGACGGATCTCCGTGTGTCGCGGTGGCGGTTACCCTTTTCCTGGGCCATCTGTAGCCGTCTTTCGCGACAGCTTCGTGACTGTAGGATGACGGAGGCTTTAAGATGGTTCCGGCGATTGAAATGCCCGCGCAGCCCCTGGACTTGGCGTTCCGGGTTCAGCAGGGTGTGAGGTGACCTCTGGAGACGATCATGAAACTCATGCTGTTGGCTGGTGATGGTATCGGCCCCGAAATCGCGGATGCGACCGAGCGCGTGCTGGAGGCACTGGAAAAGCGCCACAATCTGGGGATTGAGCTGTTCCGTCAGCCGGTCGGCCTTGAGGCACTCAAGCAGCATGGGGTGACGGTCACCGACGAGACCTTCGCCGATGCCGGCGCCGTCGACGGGGTGATCTTGGGACCGGTCTCGACGGTCGATTACCCGCCGAAGGAGAAGGGCGGTCTGAACCCGTCCGCTGAGTTCCGCAAGCGCTTCGATCTCTATGCCAACATCCGACCCTCGCGCACCCGCCCGAACGTGCCGGCTTCGGTGAAACAGATGGATCTCGTCATCGTCCGCGAGAATACCGAGGGATTCTACGCCGACCGCACCATGTTTCAGGGCTCGGGCGAATTCATGCCGACCGCCGACGTGGCCCTGGCGGTGCGCAAGATCACCCGGCAGGGCTCCGAACGAATCGGCCGCGCCGGCGCTTCGATCGCCGATGGCCGACGCAACAAGATGACCATCGTGACCAAGTCGAATGTCCTCAAGATGACGGACGGTCTGTTCCGGAACGCGGCCCAGTCGGGTGCTCGGGACTATGCCGGTATCGAGGTCGAGGAGGTCCTGGTCGACGCGATGGCGTCGCTTCTGGTGCGGGAGCCGGAGCGGTTCGATGTGGTCGTCACCTCCAACATGTTTGGCGACATTCTGTCCAATCTGGCCGCCGAACTGGCGGGTGGGCTGGGTGTGGCCGGCTCGCTGAACGCCGGCGACGGATTCGCGATCGCCCAGGCCAGCCACGGCTCGGCCCCGGACATCGCCGGCCGGGGGACGGCGAACCCGGTGGCGCTGATTCTTTCGACCGCCATGCTGATCGGCTGGATCGGAAAACGGCAGGAGAACGAGGCGGCGATCCTGGCAGCTCATGCGATGGAGCGGGCGGTGGACGCGGCGCTCGCCTCCGGCGGTGCCTTGACCGCCGACCTTGGCGGCTCCGCATCGACCCAGGATGCCGCGCTCGCGATCAGCCGCGCGATTCTCCCGGAGTAGCGGCGATGCGCACGGTCACTTTGCCGACTGGAGAAGCGGTTCCGGCCCTGGGGCTCGGCACCTGGTACATGGGCGACCGCGGCTCCGATCATAAGGCGGAAGCGGATGCCCTGAGGCTGGGTCTCGATCTGGGCATGACCCTGATCGACTCGGCGGAAATGTACGCGAGCGGCGGCGCCGAGCGGGTGGTGGGCGACGCGTTGACCGGCAGACGGGACGACGCCTTCGTGGTCTCCAAGGTCCTGCCCCACAACGCAAGCCGCCGGGGGACCGTCACCGCGTGCGAGCAGAGCCTGGGTCGGATGGGGATCGAGACCATCGATCTGTATCTGCTGCACTGGCCCGGCGCCTACCCGTTGGAAGACACGATCGCCGCTTTTGAAGAGCTCCGTCAGGCGGGCAAGATAAGGCATTGGGGCGTCAGTAATTTCGATACCGACGAGATGGAGGATCTGATCGCGGCCGGCGGCGAGGGCTGCGCGACCGATCAGATCCTTTACAATCTCAGCCGTCGCGGCCCGGAATTCGATCTTTTGCCATGGTGCGCCGAGCGCCGGATGCCGGTGATGGCCTACTCGCCATTGGAGCAGGGACGGCTCGCCGGGGACCGGACAGTGGCGAGAATTGCCGCCCGGTACCGAATCTCGCCAATGCAGGTTGCCCTGGCCTGGGTGTTGCGGCGCGCGGGCGTGATCGCCATTCCAAAGGCCTCCAACCCGGCCCATGTCCGGGAGAACCGCGCGGCTCTCGACCTGCGCCTCACCGAGCAGGATCTGGCGGAGCTGGACGGCGCCTTTCCGCCGCCCCGGCGCAAGCAGGGATTGGAGATCCTCTGAGAGAGTCCGCGTTCGGATATAGCTCCGTGCTCTCGCCTGCCGCACGTGCTAACGTCCGAAAGATCTGTTGTTAACCAAACTGACGCAACCGATCGTCAAGCAGGGAGATCACCCGAATGGTTTTGCATTGGGGACACAAAAAGGTCGCTCGAAAAGCCCTGTTGGCCAGCCGATTCGTCGGTTCGGCCCTGCTTGTGTTCGGTGTGTTTGTGGCGATGGCGATGCCGGCGTTAGCGGATGGCCAGCTCCAAGGGCGGCCAAGGGTTCTCTCCGGCGACCAGCTGCGGATCGGCAAGACGCAGGTCCAATTGTACGGGCTGGATGCGCCTGAAATGGATCAGTACTGCGAGAACGAATACGGGCGTCCCTATCGCTGCGGCGTGATGGCGCTGGACGAGCTCAAAGGCATGATCGGCTCCAACTCCATTTCCTGTGTGCCGGAGGGGGTCGACGAGGAGAACCGTGTGCTGGCTGTGTGCTATGTCGGGGATATGAACATCAACAGTCGCATGGTCCGGACCGGCTGGGCGGTCGCGCGCCCGGCCCAGCGCCCCGATTACCAGCAGCTGGAATCCCTTGCGAAGCGCGACAAGGTCGGGATCTGGGAGTTCATATTCCAGGATCCGGCCAAGTGGCGCGCGGAAAACCCGGTGAACTAAAAAACCTGGCGAACTAACGGGCCACCTAAGGCTTGTCGAAGAAGTCCCTGATTTTTGCCTGCACCATCGGATCTTTCGGGTCGGCGGAGAGCGCGTCCACGAAGGCTTCCGCCGCCATATCCGGTCGGTCGAGATATTCCCACGCCACCCCTTTCGCCAGAAACAGCTGTGCCGGCTTCGGAAAGTCGAGCCGCGCCGCTGCGTCGAAATCCGTGATCGCGTCCTCGAACCGGTTCAACTGCAGCCGGGCCGCCCCGCGGTTTAACAGAACCAGGGTTCTGACGGATCTGGGCAGCGACTCCGTCGCCGCAATGCTTGTCAGAAGGCGCTCGGCCACCTCAAAGTTTCCTGCGGTGTAGTGCGCGATCGCGTCGTCCACGCTGGCGGCGACCGGGTCCGGATGCCGCTGGACGGAGGCCGCCTCCCCAGATTTGGAGGTCTGATCCCCTTGCGCGGTCGCAGCCAACGCGGCACGTGGCGCGAACAGAACTAGCGCGAGACCTGCCACCGCCAGAATCCCAAGAAACCGCGGGGCATGCGTGGCTGAATGGGACATCACCTTCATCTGACAGTCACCTCGGCTGGGCATGGGGGTGTCATTGAAGCGTCATGTTACGCGCACCTGGTGCGCCTTTCAATTCATTAAGCGCACCACGTGCGGCTTTTTCTCAGGGCGCTGGTCGCCTTAAGTCTCAGACCTGGTGGAGAGACCGGGGTCCAATGCATTCGACACCACGAACCGAGTCCGGATCGGCCGACATGCTCTAGAAGCGGGGACTGCGAACCTTGTAGGCGACCAGCAGAAGCCGGGTTCCGAGCGCGCCCAACACGGTGACGACAATGCTGATGCGCAGCAGCGCCGCGTCCTCCTCGGTCAGCAGGTAGAGGATGGCCAGGGACAGCAGGAACCCCCAGCAGAGACACACCTCGGCGTAGAACGAAGTGCGCAAAGCCGGATTGTTGTAGCCCACGCGCAGGATGTCCCGCAGGATGCCGCCGCCGGCACCGCTGATCGCCGCGCAGAGCGGTCCCCAGAGCCACAGCGGCTCGGCACCGGCGCGCACGGCGACGACAACGCCGAGCACCGTAAAGGTGGCCAGGCCGATCGCATCGGTCAGTTCCAGCAGATTGCCGAAGCTCAGAACCCGCGGCCAGCGACCGGCGCCGAACAGGCGGAGGGAGACCCGGCGCGCGGGCGCCTCAAGCCGGTCGTGCAGCGCATAGAGAACGTAGGCTGCCCCCACGGTGCCGATCACCAGCATCAACGGCAGCGGGCTGGCGACGATGCCGATCGGCTCTCGGCCGACCAGCAGGTCACGGTCCACGCCGCCGCCAACGGCGGGCAGCGCCGCCAGGACGAAGGCGCCCAGCAGGGAAAACCCCTCGGCCCGGGCGATCAGCACGCCCGACAGGGCGAAGGCAATGGTCCCGATGATGTCGAACCAGGCAAACCACGGCGTCCCGACCGCGAAGGCCACCAGGGTGGGCAGGACCGCACGTTTCCGCAGCTCGTCCGCAGTGCCGTCCTCCTGCAGCGCCAGCAAAGCCCGGTCGATCGCGGCAATCGTCGCAGCGTCGACGGTGGCCGTGTTGAACAGGATCTGCGGTCGCACCTCCCTCAGAGTGAAATGCTGGTGCGCGATGAAGGCCATATCTGGGGGCCGTCGGGTGACCGCCGCCATCAGTTCGAGCCGCGGCGCGAGGAGGCACTCAGTTTCGCCGGACATCATGACCTGCACCAGGTCGAGGTTGTCCCTGATCCAGCGGACAAGGTCGCGGTCACGGGCCTCGGCCAGGATGGCATCGGGCCCGACGCCGTAGCTCTTGCCGGCGCTTGCCGCGATCCGCCAGCCTTTGGCAGTGGCCTCCCGCAGGGCCGCCACCCCCACGGCGCCCAGCGGTGGCAGATTTGGACGGCACAGCAGCACGTCGGTGCGCACGCCATAGGGGCGCGAGAGCTGCCCGTCTTCGGCCAGGGTCTCGTGCGGCAGCGCCGGCAGCGCAAAATCGAGGGTGCCTGCCGCGAAGGCGGCTGCGGCATCGGCCGGGTCCATGCGGTGCAGCGAGAAGCCCAGTCGCGCCCGACGACCGATCGCCTCCAGCAGATGCAGCTCAAAGCTTCCGCCGGCTGGGCTCGCCGGCTGGGCGCTGCCGAGCAGTCCGTCGCCATCGGCCAGCCAGGCCCCGTGCAGGACCGTCTGTCGGGTGTTGTCTTCCGCCCGGGCCGTGCCGACCGCCTGCAGGCAGATGACGGCGACGAGCAACAGAACAAGGCGGCGACCGAGCGCAGAGCCGATAGCCCACACTGCGCTGCTGCGGTCGGGAGTCCGGAGGCCCGGCGTCATCGTTTTCGGTCCGTGTGCGTTGTGAGCCAATTTGTTCCTATTGGAACCGTGCGCGCCGGAGTCCGGCGCTCAGAGGCATTTGAATGGGTACCACGCGAGCGAGAAACCGTCCGCGTCGTAGCGGTTCTCGAACCAAAACACCGGCGCAAGACTGGTTGGAGCCTCGACCCGCCACCGGCCTTTGCAATTGGCCTCGCACCACTTGCGACGGCCGCTGAGCCTGCCGTCGAACTCGACCTTCTCCGGTGGAAATCCAGCCGACCGGGATTCCCAGGATTCCGGGAACCGAATGGGATGCCAGGTCGCATGCATATCCTCGAGATGATCGCTGACCACCTCTACGGCGCCGGTTCCAGGGTTCATCTCCACCACCAGACGCGCGATGCCGCCCTGATCGATCAGGGCCTCTTGGTCGGAAAGGTGTCGAAGTGTGTTGCGGGTCATGCGGGCCGCGAGCCAAATCAACAGGCCGAATATGCAGAGCACGAGGAGCGTCGGGGCCGACATGATTCGCGAGGTTCCTTAGAACGGTCTGTTCAAAGCCGCACGCTACCCGAAATTGAAGGTGAGGCACAAGATTCCGCTGAATCC
>CALAHL010000706.1 GCA_937891725.1 uncultured Rhodospirillaceae bacterium
CATCGGGGCGTCGGCCTGCACCGCCACCGCCAGTACCTGCAGGGCCGCGATCAGGCCGTCACCGGTCGTGCAGTAGTCCGAGAGGATCATGTGGCCCGACTGCTCTCCGCCCACGTTGAAACCACCCAAGCGCATCTGTTCCAGGACGTAGCGGTCCCCGACGCCCGCGCGAATCAGCGAGAGACCCTCGCTCTGCAGGTGACGTTCCAGGCCCAGATTGGACATCACGGTCGCGACAATGCCGCCGCCGCGCAAACGACCGTCCTTCGCCCAGGACCCGGCGATCAGGCCCATCACCTGGTCGCCGTCGACCACCCGGCCTTTCTCATCCGCCAGGATCAGCCGATCGGCATCGCCGTCGAGCGCGATGCCCAGATCCGCGCCGGTCTCGATCACCTTGGCGCTCATGGTCGCGGGAGCCGTCGCACCACAGCGGTCGTTGATGTTGAAGCCGTCCGGCGACACACCGACCGGAATCACCTCGGCCCCCAACTCGAACAGCACTTCGGGTGCCACCCGATAGGCCGCACCGTTCGCGCAGTCGAGAACGATTTTCAATCCATCCAGGCGAAGGCCACGCGGGAAAGTGCCCTTTGCGACCTCCACATACCGACCCCGCACATCGTCGAGCCGTCGGGCCCGGCCGAGATCACGGGAGCCGGCCAAATCGGCCTCCACGATCGTGTCCATCCGGGCCTCGATTTCCGCCTCGACCGCATCGGACAGCTTGAAGCCGTCCGGACCGAACAGTTTGATCCCGTTGTCGTAGAAGGGATTGTGAGAGGCCGAAATCATCACGCCCAGATCGGCGCGCAGAGAGCGCGTCAGGATTGCCACCGCTGGGGTCGGCATCGGGCCGACCAAGACGACATCGATGCCGATCGAGGTGAAACCCGCCACCATCGCGTTTTCAAGCATGTAGCCGGACAGGCGTGTGTCCTTGCCAATCACCGCCATCGGGCGGCGGTCATGATTGCCAAGGAAAATCAGACCGGCAGCACTCGCCACCCGCATCGCGAGCCCGGCTGTCATCGGTCGGCTGTTTGCGCGGCCCCGAATCCCGTCGGTTCCAAAAAGACTCCGTGCCATGATCTCCTACCCGCGTCCGAACCACGTTTCTAATTTTCTGACGGTCGTTATAGCGAATCCCGCTGGTAAGAGCATCCCCGAAGCGTTTCAGGTTTGCGTCCCTGAAAGCGCGCGCTGAACCGCCAACGCCTGCACGGTCTCGGCCACATCATGGACCCGTACCAACTGCGCGCCGCGCAACGCCGCCGCCAGCGCCAGGCTGATCGAGCCAGGCACCCGGCCCTTCGCGAGTTCACCTTTCGAGACCGCACCAATCGTGCTCTTTCGCGAGGCTCCGAACAGGATCGGACAGCCGAGCCCGTGGAACAGAGCCAGCCAGTCGGTGACCGCCATGTTGTGGGCGACGGTCTTGCCAAAGCCGAATCCGGGATCCACCAGAATCCGGTCCCGCGGGATGCCCGCCGCCTCGCACGCCGCGACCCGCGCCGCCAGCATATCGTAGACGTCGAGCGGGGCATGATCGTAGCGCGGATCGATCTGCATGGTCTTGGGGTCGCCGACCATGTGCATCAGCGCCACAGGGGCGCCCCGCGCAACCACCAACGGCAGGGATTGCGGGTCATGACGCAAGGCCGAGACGTCGTTCACCAGATCGGCGCCCGAATCCAGGGCCGCTGCCATCACCGGCGCGTTGCGCGTGTCGATCGAGAGTGGGACCAGCCCCCGCAATGCCGACAGGACCGGGATCGTTCGTTCGATTTCCGCCGAGACCGGAACGGGGTCGGAACCGGGGCGCGTGGACTCCCCCCCAATATCGAGCAGATCGGCGCCGGCATCGGCCAGGGCGCGTCCGTGGGCGATGGCGTCGGCGCGGCTCGAATGATCGCCGCCGTCGGAGAAACTGTCGGGGGTCACGTTGACGATGCCCATGACCCGCACCCGGTCGAGCGACAGGCCGGCAATCGGGGCGCGGGGCGCGGTCAGACGCCCCAGCCGAGCAGCGAAATCCGGAATCGAAAGGGCGGCCGCGGCCTCGAGCAACACCCGCGAGATCCTGATCTCATCGGGCGCCCGGACCACCAGGTCGAGGGACTGAAACGCCACGGGTCCGCCTGCAAGCGGCGCCGCACGGCCGATCTTGATCAACGCCTGCGCTTCATCCCCCTGCACCAGACCGGACGGACGCAAATAAACGGGCCCGGAGGAGATCTCCAGGCCCGTGCATTCGGTCAGCCATCTGACAGGAAGGGTCACTCGCCCGGTTGCGGCGAGGGTTCCGGTCCACTTGGGTTCTCGGTTCCGCCGGTCG
>CALAHL010000707.1 GCA_937891725.1 uncultured Rhodospirillaceae bacterium
TCTTCACGGGCCGGGTGCCCTGAGACATGGATGCCGGGATGGTCCTCGGTCGTGACGATCTCGACGCCCTTGTTCGCCAACCGGTTCTGGACCCGGGCGATGGCAAGCTCATTGCCGGGAATCTGGCGGGAGGAATAAATGCAGATATCCCCTTCCCCAAGGCCGACATGCGGATGTGATCCATCGGCGATCCGCGACAGGGCTGCCCGGGCCTCGCCTTGGCTGCCGGTGCAGATCATCACAATCTTGTCTTCCGGAAAGAAGCCAGCCTCATTCTCGGCCACGAACGGCGGCAGATCGGAGAGATAGCCGTTTTCGCGTGCCGCGTCCGTCATCCGCCACAGCGAGCGGCCAACCAGGGCGCAGCTGCGATCATTGGCGGCGGCCGCGCGAGCAATGCTGTCGAGACGCGCGACGTTTGACGCGAAACAGGCGACCGCGATCCGACCCTTCCCGTTGTATTGCGCAAACAGTTTGGTCATCGCCGCCTTCACGTCCAGCTCAGAGCCAGTGGAACCAGGCACGAAAACATTCGTGCTGTCCCCGATCATCGCGAGCGGCTTCTCCTTTCCGATTCGGGCCAGCGCCTCCATGTCCGAGGCCTCACCCACGACCGGGTTCGGGTCGAACTTCCAGTCGCCGGTATGCACCACGGTCCCGGCGCCGGTACGCAGCACCAACAAACTCGGCTCCGGAATCGAGTGAGTCATCCGAACCATCTCGATCTCGAACGGTCCAACCACGAAGGTAGAGGAGATCGGCACTTCGTTGACCGTCACGTCCTTCAACAGCCCCACATCATCAAGCTTGCGACGGACCAGGGAGGCGGTGAACGGCGTGCACCAGATCGGGCAGCGCAGCTTCTCCCAAAGATAGGGGATCGCGCCGATATGATCTTCGTGTCCGTGGGTGATCACCAACCCGACCAGATCCTTGCGTCGTTTCTCAATAAAGGAGATATCCGGCAGGATCACATCCAGGCCGGGGGTCGAATCATCGCCGAAGGTAATTCCCAGATCGACCATCAACCACTTGCCGGCATAGCCGTAAAGATTGACGTTCATACCGATTTCATCGGAGCCCCCCAGGGGCAGGAAATAGAGATCGTCGTCGCCGTTCGCGTTCGAGGTCATACGGTCCGTTTTTCGTTGGATAAGGCGTTCATTTGGTGGACATAGCGCAGACCTGCAAGGGTCAAGTCGTCGTCGACCACATCGATCGCCGCGGTCCAGTCTGAAAACAGGGCGGCCAAGCCCCCAGTTCCGATAACCGTCATCTTTGTTCCGGTCTCCGCACGGATGCGCGAGACCAGTCCTTCAATCATGCTCACATACCCCCAGAAGATGCCGGAATGCATGGCTTGCCGGGTGTTCTTTCCGATCACGGGCACCGTGGAATTGTCCCCGGAGCGTTTCTCGGGCGGTTGGATCGCGATCTTCGGAAGCTGGGCTGCCGCCATATACAACGCATCGAGCGAAAGATTGATGCCCGGAGCGATGATGCCACCGGCATAGGCGCCATCTGCCTCGACCACGTCAAAGGTGGTAGCGGTTCCGAAATCCACCACGATCAAGGGGCCACCGTAGATCTTGTGCGCCGCAATGGCATTGACCAAACGATCGGCGCCGACTTCCTCAGGACGATCCAAGCGGACCTCCAGGCCAAGCTCAACCCCAGGTGCGCCAACCACGATCGGATCGATCTTGAAGTGTTTTCGACACAAGGTCTTCAGATTGAACAGGGTCGCCGGCACCACGGTCGCGAGCACGATGGAGCCGATCTGCTTGCGATCGATTTCATTCAGCGCCAACAGCTGGATCAGCCAGACAGCATACTCATCGGCCGTGCGCCCGGGAGCGGTCGCGGTTCGCCAAACGCCCAAAGCCGCACCGCTCTGATCTTCATAGACAGCGAACACGGTGTTTGTATTGCCGCAATCGATCACCAGTAGCATGCGTTTCCCCTCTCAACAGGGTTTCGCTGGATCATCCGAGCACCTCACCCGCGAGAATGCGTCTGTCTGTGCCGTCCGTCTCACGAATCAGCAGCGCGCCGTCCTCGCCCAGACCTCGGAAGGACCCGTCGATCCGGTTCTCACCCAGCTTGATCGAAACTGGGCTGCCGACCACCGGCCCCAGGGCCAACCAGGCGTCCCGCACACGGACGAACCCACCTGCAGTGAGCCAGATACCGCACCAACGATCCAGCGTTCGCAGAATGCAGCCCAGGACGTCATCCAGGTCCAATTCCTTGGTCACATGATCGGCAAGCCGACTTGTCGCGCGATCCGGCAGGTCCGGCTTATGAGCCACATTCACCCCAATGCCCAACAACAAGGCCTTCAAAGCCCCACCGTCGATCACAGCCTCAGGCAGCAGTCCCGCCACCTTTCCTCCGAACAGCAGAACGTCATTCGGCCATTTCAAGCGGAGATCGGCGCCCGGTATCAGCGCACCAAGTGCTTCGGCCAACACCACGCTCATCAGGAGGGAACATTCCCCTGCCCGTCGCGGCGGAAGATCCGGACACAGGACAGCAGTGAAATAAAGGTTTCCCGGTGGCGAGTACCAGGGTCGTCCGTGCCGGCCGTGCCCACCAATCTGTTCCCGCGCCAGAAACACCGTACGATCGGAGCCCCCATTCCGCGCAGAGGCCCGGGCCGGCGTCATCGTACTATCGACGGCGCCGAGCCGATGCACCGTCCAGCCGATGGGATCTAAGGGCATTTCCCGCGCGACGTCCTCACGCGCCCACCAGGCTGATCGCGGCCACCTTGGCTGCATCATAGACCGGCGAGATGAACAGCACGAACAACACCGTCACGACGGCCGAGCCGTACAAAATCACCCTCAAATCCCGAGAGACCGCATCATCCAATGGCTGCGTGGCCTCGTCGAAATACATGATCTTGATGATGCGCAAATAGTAGAAGGCACCGATCACACTGGTCAGGATGCCGATCACGGCCAACCCGAACAGGCCCGCATCCACCGCCGCCATGAACACGTACCACTTGCCGAAGAACCCGGCGAGCGGCGGAATACCCGCCATTGAAAACATGAAGATCATCAATGCCAGGGCCATCATCGGGTGGGTCTTAGACAGCCCGGCCAGATCGCCGATCTCCTCGACCAGTCGACCGTCACGCCGCATCGCCAGGATCACAGCGAAAGTGCCGACGTTCATGAAAATGTAGGTCGCAAGATACAG
>CALAHL010000708.1 GCA_937891725.1 uncultured Rhodospirillaceae bacterium
TGCAGATAAGCAGAGTCGGTCGGGACGCGCACTGCTGGGGCCGCCCCCAGGTTCTTGAAGTCGGCGCTGAAGCCCTTCGGCAGTTTCGACCGAATGAAGTCCTGCACCAGGGCCATGATCCGATCCGGGTCCTGATCTGCGACCAGACGGCAGGACAGTTTGGCGAAGGCTTCCCGCGCGATCACGGTCTTCGCTCCGGGGTCCGTATAACCGCCCCAGATGCCGTTCACGTCCAGGGTCGGCCGCGCCCATTGGCGTTCCAGCGCCCCCACTCCGGCCTCGCCGCCCGGCTCTTCCAAACCGACACTCGCGAGGAAGGCGGTCTCGTCGAAATTCAGCGCGTCCCATTGCGTGCGTTCATTGTCGCCCAGCGGGATCACGTCGTCGTAGAAGCCAGGGATCGCGATCCTTCCGGTCTCGTCGTGCATGTCTCCCAACAGGGAGGCCAGCACGTTGATCGGGTTGATCGCCGAGCCGCCGAACAGGCCGGAATGCAGATCTTGGTTCGGACCCTGGATCTTCACTTCCAAGTAGGCGAGACCGCGTAGGGAGTAGGTGATGGCGGGCTGGTCGACCGACCACATGCCGGTGTCGCAGACCACGCAGGCATCGGCTCGGAGCTCCTCCAGATTGGCGCGCATGAACGGCAGCAGCGACGGGCTGCCGGTCTCCTCCTCGCCCTCGATCATTACGGTGACCTTGCAGGGAAGAGTTCCGTGCACGTCGCGCCAGGCGCGGAACGCCTCAACGAAGGTCATGACCTGACCCTTGTCGTCGACCGCCCCGCGGGCGACGATCCGTTTGCCGTGCGGACCGTCCACCAGAACCGGCTCGAACGGCGGGGAATTCCAAAGCTCCAACGGATCCGGCGGCTGGACATCGTAGTGGCCGTAATAGAGCAGATGCGGTGCCTCCCCGCCCGGACCCGGATGATGACCGATCACCATCGGGTGCCCATCGGTCGGCCGCACCGACGCGTCGAAGCCGAGGTCCCGGAACGTGTCCGCCATCCACTCCGCACCGCGCTGCACATCGTCCTTATAGGCCGGGTCGGTCGACACGCTCGGGATTCGCAGGAACGCGAACAGCCGCTCGACCGACGCGTCGAGTTCGGCGTCGATATGTGCCAAGACCTGTGACGTTGGCAGGTCGCTCATGAGTCAGCCTCCTCTACGCCAGCACGGCTTCGAGCCCGGCGAGCAGCACATCGGTGTCGTCGGATGTTGCCGTGGTGATGCGGATATAATCCTCGAAGCCCGGGATCATCAGGCGCCCGATCAGGACACCGTAGTCCGCCAGCATCGCCTCGACGACCGCCGCTGCCGGTTTTGGCGTTTTGGCGGCGAGGAAATTGCCGACGCTCGGATACGGCTCACAGCCGAGGCGGATCAGCCCGGCGGCAATCCGCTCCCGCTCGATCCGGGTGCGCTCCAGGATCGAGCGCATGTGGTCCAGGTCGCCGAGGGCCGCGAGCGCGCCTGCTTGCGCTACCGCGTTTACATTGAAGACCGAGCGCATTTTCTGAAAGGTGTCGGCCAGCTCGACGGTGTTGCACAGCCCGTATCCGACCCGCATTCCGGCCAGCCCGTAGGCTTTCGAGAAGGTCCGGAAGCTGACCCAAGGCCCGCTGCGCGCAGCGGCGAGCGCCTTGAGGTGATCGTCTCCGCCCGCATGGATGCCGTATTCGTAGTAGGCCTCGTCGAGCACCAACAGGACGTCGTCCGGAAGCGCCTTCGCCAGTCTGATCACATCCTCGGTGCCGAGCATGCCGCCGGTCGGATTGTTCGGGGTGGCGAGGAACACCAGACGGGTCCGGTCGGTTACGGCCTCCGCCATGCCCTGGACGTCGCAGGCGCCGTCCTGGCGCACCGGGACCGCAACCACCTTGGCGCCGTTCACCTGGGCGGCCTTGTTGTAGCTTCCGAAGGAGGGGTTGCCGACCACAACCTCGTCATCCGGCGAAAGACAGAAGCGCCCGACCGAGACGATCAACTCGTCCGACCCACATCCCATGACAATCTGATCCTGCGGATGGCCGATATGCGCGGAGAGCGCGGCGGTCAGGTCGCGCCATTTCGGATCAGGGTAATAGTTGACCCGCGTCACGGCCTCCTGCATGGCGGCGATCGCCCGCGGCGAGGGTGGGAAGGGCGACTCGTTCAGGTTCATCCGTCGGATGGTGGCGGGATCACGCCCGCCCGCCACATCGCGTTGGATCGGCGGCCAACCCGGCGTGGGCAGGTCTTGAATGAAGTGTTTTGGAATGGTCTGGCTGCGAAGGGGCTGGGAGGCGGTCATTCGGGGCGGCTCCGGTCGAGTTGGAGCCGAAGACTAGCCGCAGCCGCGTCGCTTCGTAAGGGGGCTTTGAACCCGATATATCGAACAACGCCGGACCCGGCTGTGTGAGTGCGAGGGTCCGGCGTTGTTTGTTGGTTTAGGCAGCCCGAATCCCGGCCAGGAAGTTCTGAACGCTCTCGCCCATTGCTTTGGAGCGCTCGCTGAGGCTCTGGGCTTCGTTCAGGACCACGGCCGCCTCCCGACCGGTTTCGGCAGCGGCTGCGCTGACCCCGCTGATATTCGAGACGACCTCGTCGGTGCCGTTCGCCGCCTCGCCGACATTGCGCGAGATCTCCTGGGTTGCAGCGGACTGCTCTTCCATCGCCGCCGCGATACCGGAGGAGATCTCCTCCAACTGACGGACCACATCGGTCACGGACCGGATCTCGTTCACCGCATTCTGGGTCTGGTTCTGGATCGCCTCGACCTGCCCGCGGATCTCCTCGGTTGCCTTGGCGGTCTGGCTTGCGAGGTTCTTCACCTCCGATGCGACCACGGCAAAGCCCTTGCCGGCATCGCCTGCGCGGGCAGCCTCGATGGTCGCGTTGAGCGCCAGGAGGTTGGTCTGCTCGGCGATATCGGTGATCAGCTGGATCACCGCCCCAATGCGGGCTGCGTCGCCTTCCAGAGACCTGATGACCTCACCCGCCCGGCCGGTCGAAGACGCGGCCGACCGTGCCTGATCGCTGGCCGCCTGGGTTTGGCTGGTGATCTCGCCGATCGAAGCCGTCAGCTCCTCGGTTGCCGCCGCTACGTTCTGGACGTTTGAGCCGGCCCGCTCCGCTGCCTGAGCGACAACGCTGGACTGCTGGCTGGTCTGTTCCGCGGCCGCCGACATTTCGTTCGACGCACCCTGCATCCGACCGGCCTGATCGGACAGCTCGCTCAGCATGTTGCCCACGGACGTATCGAAGTCGCCGATCAGCCGTTCGATGGTCTCGGCCCGTGTCAGCTTTTCCTGATCGGCCGCGCGCTGGGCCTCTTCAAGGCGGCGATTTTCAATGATCCCCTCCTTGAAGACCTGGACCGTCCCGGCCATCACGCCCACTTCGTCGACCCGGCCGCGCGCCGGCACCTCCGCTGCAAGGTCGCCCTCCGCCAGTTTCGCCATGCAGGCGGTCAAGGCACCGATCGGCGAGGCGATGCTGCGGGTGACCAGAACGGCGGCCGCGATCGAGACCAGCAGGGCCAAGCCGGCGCCCGCCATTACCACGATCTCCGTCAGGTAAATTGCGCTGTTCACACTTGAGACATCGGCGGTCAAGTTTGCCCGTTGCAGGTCGTTCAGCTCTTTCATCTTGGCGGCCAGAGTGTCGAGCATCCCTTGCCCGGAACCGTTGGCCTCAATGACACGGGCCTCGTCCACCGTCAGAGGTTTGTTCATCAGTTTGATCTGACGCTCAGCCGCCTCGGCTCGCCAGGTCGACACAGCGGTCGCCAGGGTCTCGAGGACCGCCGCGGAATCGGTTCCGGCCACGTCGGTCTTCAGCACCGCTGCCGCTTCATCGAAACGTCCGGCTGCATCCCGATAGGTTTGGATGTTGTCCCGGTCGCCGGTCAGCAGAAGGCCTCGAATGGATGAGACCTGAACCTTTGCAGCGTCGCTGAGATCACCGAGCGTCTCGCCGGTTTTGAAAATATGTACGGCACGCTCGACGCTGTGCTGCACGGATGTCACTTGCCAAAGTGTAACGGCGGCGACCAGTACCGACAGCGCTATGAGCAATCCGAAAGAGGTGGCGAGTTTGCGGGAGATTTTCATTCGGTCGATGAAATTCATTGAAGGCCTCGGTTCAGATTGGCCGCGGGGAAGATATGTCTTCAGCTTCGCGGATGTTGAAGTGCGATTATCGGAGCGGATGCCTTAGGACGCGGATGCGGCGGCGGCCCGGCGTTCGAGCTCGGTCAGGTTGACGTCGACCGTGACGGATCCAATGGCCTGGCCGCTCTCGTTGGCAATCGACATGTTCAACTGCGCGCGCCAGGAGGCGGTGTCCGCATCGTATTCCGGCTCATCGATGAAGACCGCCTGAGGGCTGACCGGAAAGGTTTTCTGAAACTTGGCTTCATCGCCCTGCCAATAGTCCGATGTGACGGCACTCTGCCCGACATTCAGACCTTTCGCGTCCATCACGAAAACCGCCGTGTAGACTCCAAGCGAGTCGGCCTGAATCCGAAGAAGATAGGACGACAGGGGATTGCTGAGCACGGCTGTGATCAAGGGTTGATCGTCTGTCTTCAGTTCCGAGCGCCACTGTGTGTCCAATGCGTCGATCCGAGCCTGTTCGAAGTCTCCCTGCTTGGCGTTTCGCGCCTTGATCGACAGCAGAACCACCTGCGTGGATGACCAGTCCCGGACGGTTTCGATGAAGCTCTCGCTGATCAGATCGACCGGCGGCGGGACCTTGCTATCCGCGCGGGCAACCATGGGAACCGAGATGAACAGCGCGCATGCGAGTCCGATTACACGGGGAAGCAGATATGTCATTGGGCGGTCTCTCGAGTGTATTATGAAAACTGCAGTAATTTGTCTTGTATTGTGAAAGTCTATTAAAATTATTTAGAAAACGTTAAACGTGTTATTGAAGGATTTATGACACCACTTCTTTGGCTCGGTCGCCACCGATTATCGGTCTGTTATTCCCGTTTTGCGATAGTCTCGGTTTTTGACTTTTGCATCAAAATTCAAATATTAAATTCGATATTTATAGAAAATATCAAATGTTCAGATTCAATATCGGACATCATGTCGCAGATTGACATGAGTGTGATCTCGAATTTGTTACTGGAAAGAGTCGAATTCTACACCACCTATTTTTTTTCAAGATCGTGGTTTGGTTGTGCTCAGGCGCAGGCTGAGCCGCCGACGATCCAGTTCAAATTGTCGAAGGTACAGGGTGATGCCGGTCAAGATCTGGAAAGCGCCGCAGCCGCGGTCGCCGTTTGCGCCGAACTGGGCGGTGCCAATGTTTGTCGGGCATTGGGCGTCACCGCAGGGTGTCCAGGAGACTCGTGATCTGATCCTCGCCAAGGAGGACGAACTCAAGTCGCAATTCGACCCGGTGCCGATCTCCGGAATCACGGACGGGCTGACGTCCCGCTGGCATGCCTTCAATGTCTTCACATGGCCGGAGGCTCCAATGCGGGCGATGGCCGAGTTCGTCACGACATCCTACCGGGAATACCTTGCTCATCTGAAGATCGACCGGTCCCGTGCCTACATCCAAGGCTGGGCGAATGTTCTGCGTGAATCGGAGAAGTTGACGCCGCATGCCCATGACCTGACCGAGCGAAGCTATCTTTCAGGAAACCTGTGCCTGTCGGCCGAGAACACCGAAACCATATACTATCCACCCTATGTCTATGGCGCGGAATTGAAGCCCGAGCAGACACTGGGTCTGAAGAATCAGCCGGGCAATCTGGTCCTGTTTCCAAGCTCGGTCTTTCACGAGACGTCCCCAAACCTGACCGGTGAGCCCAGGGTCACCATCGGCTTCGATGTGTTCCTGGACGATGCGGACTCGCAAGGACGGCGGGCTGGCGAGGGACGTCATATCCTGTTCGACGATCCGGTGGGGCCGGACCGGATGAGTGCCTGATCGGCACGAATACTTTGGCTTTTCCGGGTGGCGCGAGCACGGGATCTCCGTGCTAGCCTGCCCTGGATGACCGTTGAACAAGCCGATAGCCCGGCGCGACCCGGGGTCTTTGAACGGAGCATGATCCTGGTGACCGTCACCAGCGTCACCATGCTCTATGCGATGACCGTGACGATCGCGAACGTGTCACTGCCCCAGATGCAGGGAGCGCTCTCCGCGACCACCGATCAGATCGCACTCGTGGTCACCTTCAACATCATCGCCACCGCCATCGCCACCCCGATGAGC
>CALAHL010000709.1 GCA_937891725.1 uncultured Rhodospirillaceae bacterium
GCAGTTCCCGACTTGGCTGGCACGATTGGTTGGAGAGATAGTCCATGGCTGAGGCGTCAGTGCACCTGAGCGCTTTGCCTGGTGCCCATCCCGAGGCGTGAGGCAAATTCAAGACAGTCGACCCAGGGGGCCAATGCTCACCCGCCTCGCGACGGTGCATTGCACGATTCAGCCCAGAAGCTTCAGCAGGGCGTCTCGCTGCGCGGCGTGCTTTATGGGGTTGTCGCGCTTCAGCTTGTTCAGGTTGAGGAGTTTCCACTGCACGGCTGGCAGGTGTACCGACTGCAACCGGTCGATGGCCGCAAAGTCCGGCTCCCCGTCTTGAAGTGTCAGAAGGAACTGCCTCGCATTGGTATCGAGTCGCGATTGCACATCGGCGATCAATTTCAGGCGCGTCGCCAGAAGCGTGTCGAGGGGGACCGGTGTTCTGGTCATGCCCTCGAATTCCCGCGCGAAGGGTTGCCCGAGATCGATCAGGTTCGGGTCGAGAAGCTCATGCGCCGGACGGGGTGAACTGGCGACGTAGATCAGGAAGGTCTGGAAGAGGTCCTGCGTCAGGCCCTCGTTCTCGTAAAGGAGCGTGACGTCGTAGAGGTCGCGGGGATGCTGCCTGTCGAGGGCAGCGTGCAGCTTGCCAGCGAACAGGTCCTCGAACGAGACGATCTGCATTTCAGCATAGCCATAGGCATCTTCCACAGCCGCCGAGACGGTTCGGATTTCCGGGTCGTGGACGACGCCACGGGTGACGGGCGAGGTTTCGATCTTGATCTCGGCATTGCCGAGGCGCGCCAGCAACCGAGTGGCTCCGCCGCCGCCGCCTTGGATGCGCTGAGATTTAGCGCCGCGGATACCGGTCTCGATGGAAGCCGCTATGCGATCCATCGCGGCATTGATCTCGTCGAGGCTCTCGGCGCGGTCCTGGATGGGCAGGTAGGTTAGGTCGATATCTACCGATAACCGCGGCAGGTCGCGGTAAAAGAGGTTGATGGCCGTCCCACCTTTGAGCGCGAAGACGCTTTCGCCCGCGACATGCGGCAGGGCGCGCACCAGGAGTGCGACTTGGGCTTCATAGGTCTCACGCGCCACTGTCGGCCTCCGGTTTCACGAAATCTTCCGGCACCATGATCCGATAGCGCGGGTGGATTTTGCCGCCTCGGACCAAGGCTCGGTCGCCACTGCCGAGGTCGAATGCCTGCGGGTCGATCCGTTTGCGCCAGGGATGATCGTGGCGGTCAGCAAAGACGAAGAACAAACGCCTGACCTTGATCTTGCGGCAAGCCTGCAGGAGATCGGAGAGCAGTTTCGGGCGCAGCGTCGTCAGGCTCTGGAAAACCATGTCGAGCGCGTGGAAGCTTTCATGGTCAGGCAACTCGTCCATGGCCTCAAGGATCGCGCGCTCCGGCGTCGACATCGTCAGACCCCAGTCCCACGGCTGGCCGGTCGTTTTGCCCTCGATCAAGCCCAGTTTCGGGTCGGCGAACAAGGCTCGGGGGCGGGTTCTGATCTGGGCATCCATCGGCAGTTTCGCCAGCCAGTTCGGGATACTGTCCCCGTAGACCCAGACAGGAGCGCTTTCGCTGAGGCGCAGGTAATTGGCATGTCCCTGTTCGCCAAGCGCCGTGGTGCCGCCCACATGCAGGTCATGACCCATGATGTGCTGCGTGGAGAGGATGCAGGTCTTCCAGTCGATGCTGTTCGACGTCGGGGTGGCTGCGGTGCTGGGCAGTGGACGGCGGAAGACGCCTCGGGTGATGCGGTCCAGCCAGCCGCGCTTCACATAGTCACGGAAACTCTCATAGGCGATGCCTTGGGAGACGAGCCATGCGGCATCGACCAGATACCCGGCGGGCACGGCATCGAGCAGTTTCTTCAGATTCTGTGATCTTGCGGCGTCCATGGTGCCTAAAGTGACAG
>CALAHL010000710.1 GCA_937891725.1 uncultured Rhodospirillaceae bacterium
GGTGTCGACCTGCAGGAATTCCTGCTGAGGGTGCTTGCGACCGCCCTGCGGAGGCACGCTCGCCACGGTCCCTTCCATGATCTTCAGCAATGCCTGCTGCACACCCTCACCGGACACATCCCGCGTGATAGACGGGTTGTCGGATTTCCGGCTGATCTTGTCGACCTCATCAATGTAGACGATGCCGCGCTGCGCCCGCTCCACGTTGTAGTCGGCGGACTGCAGCAGTTTGAGAATGATGTTCTCCACATCCTCACCGACATAGCCCGCTTCGGTCAGCGTGGTCGCGTCCGCCATTGTGAACGGCACGTCGATGATCCGTGCAAGTGTTTGGGCAAGCAGCGTCTTACCGCAGCCAGTCGGCCCGATAAGCAGGATATTCGACTTCGCCAACTCGACATCGTTGTTCTTCTGTCCGTGCGCCAGCCGCTTGTAGTGATTGTGCACCGCGACCGACAGGATCCTCTTTGCGAACGGTTGCCCTATCACGTAGTCGTCCAGGACATTCGAAATATCGCGCGGTGTCGGCACGCCATCCCGCGATTTAACAAGCGTCGTCTTATGCTCTTCCCGGATGATGTCCATGCAGAGCTCGACACACTCGTCGCAGATGAACACGGTCGGCCCGGCAATAAGCTTGCGGACCTCATGCTGGCTCTTCCCGCAGAACGAACAATAGAGCGTATTCTTCGAATCGCCCCCGCCGGTTCCGGATTTGCTCATGGTCTCGGTCCTGAATCCTCTGGTTTCCCAAATGCATGTTAGCGCCGCGCTTTCGCAAGCGACAATGCCAAATGCCGATTTAATTCAACCGATTTACCTTGGATCGCTGCAGATCGGCGGTAAACGGTTGTGAATGCCCTGAACTCAACCTGTCACATTCCGGCGATCTCGGGCTCAGTCCCAGGGCGCAGATCCGATCAGAAACCGGATACCAACCACTGATTCGTCTGTAAGACGCCCTGGACCTGCTTGGTACGGGGGTTAATCGGCGCCCTCGCCATCCGGAAGCCGCTTCGTGATCACCTCGTCAACGATCCCAAACGTCTTAGCCTCCTCGGCGGTGAGGAATTTGTCCCGGTCCATCGCGATCTCGACCTCTTCGAAGCTGCGGCCTGTGTGCTCCGCATAAATCTCGTAGATCCGCTTGCGGGTGGCGAGCATCTCATTGGTATGGATTTCGATATCGATCGCCTTGCCCTGAAATCCGGCCGACGGCTGATGGATCAGGACCTTTCCGTTCGGCAAGGAAAAGCGCTTGCCCTTAGCGCCGGCAACCAACAAGAGCGACCCAACCGATGATGCCTGACCAATACAAACGGTGGCGATATCCGGGCGGATGTATTCCATGGTGTCGTAGATCGCCAGCCCGGACGTGACGTATCCACCCGGGGAGTTGATGTACATTGAGATGTCCTTGGCCGGATTCTCGGCCTCAAGGAACAACAACTGAGCGCAAACCACGCTGGCGACAGAATCGGTCACTGGGCCCATCACGAAAATGATGCGCTCCTTCAGCAGACGCGAATAGATGTCGTAGGCCCGCTCTCCCCGGTTGGTCTGTTCGACCACCATGGGAACCAGGGCATTCATCGAGCTCTCGGATTGTTGGTCCCCGAACTGGGAGATGCCGGAGGAATGGGACATCGAACTGTATCCTTCGTGCGGATTGGGCCGGGCGGATGAAGATATCGTCACTCAGTTAGGGCCATATGCCCCCAAGGTCCAGTTTAGCTCGGAACCCCGGGGCCATCGCAAGCCCGTGCGTCACCAGATATGGGGATCCAGACGCATCCATTCACCCCCATATCGGAAAACCCACAACCGGCTGATGATCAGTCGGTCTTGGCCTTCTTCGTGGACTTCTTCTTCGGCTTCTCCTCAGCCGTCGACTCAGTCTCGGACGCGGTCGCTTTCTTGGTCGCCTTCTTCGTCGGCTTCTCGTCCGCCTCAGCAGTGGTCTCGTCGTCCTCGTCAGCGAACAGTTCTTCCGGCGTCACCGTCTTGTCCGTCACTTCGGCCATTTCAAGCACGAAGTCGACGATCTTGTCCTCGAACAGCGGGCCCCGGATTTGCATCAAAGCCTGGGGGTTCTGCTGGTAGTACTCGAAGACGAATCGTTCCTGGCCGGGGAACTGAGAAGCCTGCTCCCGGATCTTGCCCTGAATTTCTTCCTCGGTGACGTCGATGCCATTCTGACGACCAAGTTCGGACAGCAGCAATCCCAGGCGAACCCGGCGCTCCGCAATCGTGCGATACTCGGCCCGCTCCTCCTCAGTCAGCTTCTCGTCCTCTTCCGGGGAGCCGCTATGATCGTGATGATCATGCTCATGCGCGTGATCATGATCATGGTCATGAGCGTCTTCGGCAGGCTTACTCTGCTCACCATGTGCGACGACCTGATGCACGATCCCACGGTATTCCTCTTCGACCATACCTGCCGGTACGGCGAAGGTGTGGCGATCGTTCAACTGGTCCAGAAGGGCCCGCTTCAGCTTGCCACGGGTGGCCTGACCGAACTCGCCCTGCATGCGCTCCCGCATGGCGTCCTTCAAGCCGTCCAGGTTCTCGAAGCCGAACCGGGCAGCGAAGGCGTCGTCAATCGCGACCGGCTTCGGCTCGCGCAACTCCTTCGCAGTCACCTCAAAGACGGCCTGCTTGCCCTTCAGATTCTCCGCCGGATACTCG
>CALAHL010000711.1 GCA_937891725.1 uncultured Rhodospirillaceae bacterium
TTCGGAAATCAGCGTTCAAGTTCCAACATGTCGGCGTCGAAGATCTTCCCGACGGCCGTGTGCTGCTCAGCAGCTATCATTGCTCGCGTTACAACACCAACACCGGACGTCTGACCGAAGCGATGTTTCATGAGGTGTTCGCAAAGGCGCAGAGTCTGATCGCGCGCTGAGACGGGGCCGCACCTAGCCCTTGTCCCGCAGCAGGCGGGCTTTCTGCCGCTCCCAGTCCCGCTTTTTCACGTCCTCGCGCTTGTCGACGGTGCGCTTGCCTTTGGCGAGGCCGATCTGCAGTTTTGCGAGGCCCCGGTCGTTGAAATACAGCGCCATCGGGATGAGCGTATAGCCACTCCTCCGGGTGAGGCCGAGCAAGCGATCCCGCTCTTTCCGGTGCACCAGAAGTTTGCGGACCCGCTTGGGTTCGTGATTGAACGGCTCGGCCGGGCGGTATTCCGGAATATGGGCGTTGAACAGCGCGAGCTGGCCCCTGTCCTCGCCCGCATAGGCCTCATTGATGGAGGCGCGGCCAAGACGCAGGGACTTCACCTCGGAGCCGACCAGCATCAGGCCGGCTTCGACGGTGTCCTCGATGTCATAGTCATGTCGGGCCCGGCGGTTTCGAGCGACGTCCCGGTTGACGGTCGGTTTGACGGCCACCTATCGGTTCCCATCTGGTCAGTTGATCAGGCCGGCATGCCGCATGGCGGTGTCGACTTTGGTCTTGGTTTCGTCCGCGATCTCGCAGATCGGCAGCCGTGTCGAGCCGTCGCACAACCCCATCAGCTTGGCGGCGTACTTGATCGGACCCGGACTGGTCTCCGAGAACAGCGCCGCATGCAGCGGCTGCAGACGCTCATTGATGGCGAATACGGTGTCCAGATCCCGCTTCTGCCACGCTGCGTGCAGGTCCGACAGGGCCTTCGGCGCGACATTCGCGGTGACCGAGATGCAGCCATGCCCGGACTGCGCCAGGAACGGCACCACCGAGGCGTCTTCACCGGTTAGCTGCGAGAAATCCGGACCCATAGCCATGCGCTGCTGGATCGGACGCACCAGATCGGCCGTCGCGTCCTTCACGCCCACCATGTTCGGCAGCTTCGCCAGCCGCGCCATGGTCTCGACCTTCATGTCGACAACCGACCGCCCAGGAATGTTGTAGATCACAACCGGAAGATCGACCGCGTCGTTGATCGCCTTGAAGTGCTGGTAAAGCCCTTCCTGGGTCGGCTTGTTGTAATAGGGCGTGACGTGCAGCGCTGCATCAGCGCCCGCCGCCTTGGCGTGCTTCGTGAAATCGACGGCCTCGGCGGTCGAGTTCGACCCGCAACCGGCGATGACCGGAACCCGACCCGCCGTCTGATCGACGCAGATCTCGACGACTCGCTTGTGCTCCTCATGGCTCAACGTCGGGCTCTCACCGGTCGTGCCGACTGGAACCAGGCCATTCGTGCCCTGCTCGATCTGCCAATCGATGAATTTTCGGAACGCATCCTCATCTACCGCACCGTCTTTGAACGGCGTGATCAAGGCGACCAAAGAGCCCTTGAACATCGGATTTCCGAACGCGTATCCCATCGATCCTCTCCCGAGTCTTGATTTCCGCCCGATGCGGATAACCCGGTCGTCTGCCGCCGGGTGTTCACGAGTGCGCGAACATACGCGTCAGCCACTTCTGGGGCAAGGCCGCGCCTTGGCGTTTAGGCGTGCGTGACGTACCTTGGTCCAGGGGGATTCGGTGAAGGAAGAAGGGTTTATAATGAGGACGTTGTTCGCCGCCGCCGTCACGATGGCCTGCGTAACCGCCCTAGTCAGTCAAACGCCCGGCCCCGCCCGCGCAGCCGAGCCACCGGAAATTCCCACACTGAGGCCAGCGGATCTCGCAGGGTTGCCGTCGAAGGATCTGGCCGCGTGGCGCACCATTCTGGTCTTCGCCGAACGGGGTGAGTGGGACCGCGCCCTCGCCGTCACCGGACAAGCCAAAAACACCGAGCTTGGCGATGTGCTCAAGTGGCTCACGCTTCGGGATCCCGGGATTCCGACGGACTTCGATACCGTGGCTGCGTTCCTGGATGCTCATCCGGGCTGGCCGGGCTTGCAACCGATCTACACGCGCGCCGAAACCCTAATGCCGAAGAACCTTTCGGCAGCCAAGAAAATTGCCTATTTCGAGCGCCATCCGCCGCGCTCAACCGATGCGACCGTCGCCTATCTCCAAGCCCTTAAGTCGGAGGGCCGGACCGATGCGCTTGCAACCCAGGTCCGAACGATCTGGAAATCAATCGAATTTTCGGAGGATGCCCAGAAGGACTTTTTGAAATCCTTCGGCAGCTTTCTGACGAAGCAGGACCATATCGACCGGTTGGACGCCATGCTGTGGCGCGGCCGGGAGGGAGCTGCCCGCCACATGCTGGAGCTGGTGCCCAGCGGCTGGGTGAAACTCGCCGATGCGCGCACACGCCTGCGCTACAACAAGGCCGGTGTGGATGCCGCCGTCAACGCCGTCCCCAAGGCCCTGTCCGAGCATCCCGGCCTGATCTATGAGCGTGCCCGTTGGCGTCGCCAGAAGGGGCTCGACAGTGCCGCGCGCGATCTGATGCTGGGTGCGCCGGGCGACCCGGAATTTCAGAAGCTTCTTTGGGACGAACGGAACCGCCTGATCCGTGACGCCATCAAGGATCGGCACTACGAAGACGCCTATCTCCTGGCCGCCGGCCACCACCAGGTTGACGGTATCGGGTTCGCAACCGCCGAATGGCTCGCCGGATGGGTCGCCCTAAGATACTTGGATCGACCGAAGGATGCGTTTCGGCATTTCACCGTGATGCATGGCAATGTCGGCACCCCGATCAGCCTCTCGCGTGGCGCCTATTGGGCTGGGCGGGCCGCGGAAGCGATGAAGGATAAGGCTGCGCTGACGGAGTGGTACGGCAAAGCTGCCGAGCATGGGACCACATTCTACGGCCAACTCGCCGCTGCCCGCCTGGGCAAGGAGGAACCACCCTTGGCGCTGGACGGCTGGCCGACCAAAGAGCAGGTGGTCGCCTTCCAAAACCTCGGCCCCATCCGGGTGGCGACTCAGCTTTTGCGGATTGGACACAAGGAACTGGCCGAGCGGTTCCTGTTCGCGGTCTATCGGGATATGAACGAAGAAACCGGCGCAATCCTTCTGGCGGATATGGCCCTGAAATCCGGGCTGCCAAAGGTGGCGGTGTTCACCGCTCGTCGCGCCGGGCGTCTGGGCGCGAGCCTGGTGGAGCGCGGCTACCCGGTGATCGATCTTGACCAAAATATCGGACCCG
>CALAHL010000712.1 GCA_937891725.1 uncultured Rhodospirillaceae bacterium
GGTGATGGTCCAGACGTGCAGGTCGTGCGCCGCCTCGACCCCCTCGATCTCAAGCAGCTTGCTCTCCAGCAGCTTGAGATCGACCTCTGCCGGCGTGCCCTCCATCAGGATATGCACGGCACTCTTCAATAGACTCCAGGTCCGCGGCACGATGAACAGGCCGATCCCGGCCCCGATGATCGCATCCGCCTGGGACCACCCGGTCCACATGACCACCCCCGCCGCCGCGATCACGCCGAGTGAGCCGAGCATATCGCCCATCACTTCCAGATAGGCGCCCTTCATGTTCAGGCTTTCCTCGGCCCCGGCCATCAGCAATCGCATGCTGATCAGGTTCACGATGAGGCCGAGCACGGCCACCACCAGCATCGGCGTGCCCAGGATCTCGGGCGGGTTCGTGAACCGGTCATAGGCCTCGATCAGGATGTAAATCGCCACCACCAGCAACACGACCGCGTTGGTCAGCGCCGCAAGCACTTCGAACCGGGCATAGCCGAAGGTCTTCTGGGGTGTCGCGGGCCGTTCGGCGAAATTGATCGCGATCAGGGCCAACGCCAGCCCGCCCGCATCGGTCAGCATGTGTGCGGCATCGGCGAGCAGAGCCAGACTGCCGGTCCAGAGGCCGCCCACCACTTCAACCAGCATGAACGAGGTGGTCAATCCGAGCGCCATCGCCAGCCGGCCCTTGTGCCTGCCGCCCGCCGTCTTTGGAACGTGAGAATGTCCTGCGCCCATTGACCTGCCGCTCCCTGTTTCGCGATGCAGCATGGCACAGATCGAAGACCTGCGGGAAGGCTTGCGGCGCCTGCGCGCGGCGGGTCATGCTCGACCGAAACGTCGCCAGGGGAGCCGCCGATGAAATACGTACATGACGACCGCCACCGCCTGCATTTCCCTCAGGGTGAGTTGTTCGGCGGAGAACTGGTCACCCCGTTCGAGCGACCCTCACGGGTCGAGTACATCCTGCGCCGGATCCGGGAGACCGGGTTCGGAGAGCTTGTGGCACCGGGCGCGCTGGATTGGGACCCGGTCCGGGCGATCCACGCCCCCGACTATCTCGATTTCCTGGCGACCGCCTGGGACGAATGGGTTTCCGAAGGGTTTCGCGGGGAGATCATTGCTAGTTCCTACCCCGCACGCGGCATGCGACAGATCCCACCACGCAATATCGACGGCAAGGTCGGCTACTACGCGCTCGCCTCCGAGACTGCGATGACCGCCGGGACCCTGGCCGCCGCCGAAGCCTCCTGCGCGATCGCACAGACCGCGCAGCGTCTGGTAGCAGCCAGCGAGCGGGCGGCCTTCGGGCTGTGCCGACCGCCGGGCCACCACGCCTCGCGCGATCAGTTCGGCGGGTACTGTTTCCTGAACAATGCCGCCATCGTCGCCGAGATGTTCCGGGCCGACGGGGTCGAGCGGGTCGCGGTGCTGGATATCGATTTCCATCACGGCAACGGCACCCAGGCGATCTTCTACGGACGCGGCGACGTTCTGTTCCTTTCGCTGCACGGCCAGCCCGAGGACGCGTTTCCGTACTTTCTCGGCTATGCGGATGAGACCGGAGAGGGGGCGGGTGAAGGCGCGAATATGAACTATCCGATGCCGCCGGGCACACCGTTCGAGGTCTGGGGCGCGGCCCTGGACGACGCGATCGGAAAGATCCGGGAGTCGGGCGCCGAAGCGCTGGTGGTGTCGCTTGGCGTGGACGCGTTCAAGGAGGACCCGATCAGCTTCTTCAAGCTGGGCTCGGAGGATTTCCGGGAGGCCGGGAGGCGGATCTCGGGACTCGGTCTGCCGACGGTCTTCCTGCTGGAAGGCGGCTATGCGATCGGGGCGGTCGGGATCAACGTGGTCAACGTGCTGCAGGGCTTCGAAGACGCCCAGAAGTGAGGGCCGACGCGCACGCCGGCCCACCTCCAGTCGGTGCTACTTCCGCAGTTCGGTCCAGATCGCGGTGTAGAGATCCTGGGCCGCCTTCGGGCAGGTCGGCAGGAAGGTGCCGGCTGCCTTGAACTCGGCGGGAACCACGATCTCGGGCGCGGTCTTCATCTCTTCCGGCATGAAGGCCTCAGATCCCGAGATGCCGTTCGCATAGCGCGCGAACGCCGAGATCAGCGCCGCGTTCTCCGGCTCCATGATGAAGTTCATGAACAGCTTGGCGTTCTCGACATTGCCGGCGTCCTTCAGGATGGCGACGCTGTCCATCCAGATCGGGTAGCCTTCCTTGGGATAGCCGTAGACCACCGACGGGTTGTTCGCCCGCACCCGGAAGGTCGAGCCGTTCCAGTTGACCGATGCCATCACGTCGCCGCTCGACATCTTGTCGGTCATGCCATAGTCCATCGACATCCACTTCGGCTTGGCCGCCATCAGGGCGTCGCGCACCTTCTTCAGGAGCGCCTTGTCCTCGGTGCAGGGTTTGCCGCCCTCATACATGATCGCGAGCGCCAGAACGTCGGCCATCTCGGGCACCACGTTGACCTTGCCGACCAGCTCTTCCGGCGGATCCATGAAGATCGCCGAGGTGTTCACATCGCCCTTATAGGCCTCGGTGTTCACGGCGATGCCGGTCGTGCCCCACTGCCACGGCACGGTGTAGCGACGGCCCGGATCCCATGACACGTCGACCCATTTCGGATCGACATTCTTGAAATTCGACATCTCATCCGGCCGCGCCTCGAGCAGCAGGCCTTCCTTGACGAAGATCGGCACGTAGTTGGCGGACGGCACCACGATGTCGAAACCGTGACCGCCGGCCTTCACCTTGGTGAGCGCCGTCGAGTTCGAATCATAGTCGGTCACCGTCACCTTGACGCCGTGAGCCTCTTCGAACTTCTTGATCAGATCGGGGTTGGTGTAGTTGCCCCAGTTGTAGATGTTCAGCTCGCCCTCGGCGGCCGCACCGCCAGCACTTGCCAGCAAGGCGACGCCCGCGACGGCACTCGTGAATTTCCAGGTCATAGCTCAGCTCCCTGTTTTTAATTGGTAGGCACGTCTAGAACTCGATCAACACGTGGTCATTTCGGCAGCCCCCGGGTTGAGGGATCCTGCCCTAACCCCGTTTACGCGTAAGTGCGAAGAACGCGGTCAGCAGCAGCACGGTCAGCCCGAGCAACGCCGTGGAAATGGCATTCACCTCGGGCGTCACCATCCGCCGCAATTGCCCCAGCATGTAGGTCGGCAGGGTATCCTGCCCGGCCGACTTGACGAACTCGGTGATCACCACGTCGTCCAACGAGATCACGAAGGCCAACATGGCGCCTGCCGCGATCCCGGGGGTCATCAGAGGCAGGGTAACATATCGGAAAGTCTGCCACGGTGTGGCGTACAGATCGGCGGCGGCGGTCTCATAGGACAGGTCCATGCCTTCAAGCCGCGCGCGGATCGGCAGATAGGCGAACGGCACGCAGAATGCCGCATGGGCCACCACCAGATAGGCGAGCCCGGTATATCCGGTGGCGATCTTGATCATCGCGAAGAAGATCAGGAGGGCCACCGCCGTCACGATCTCCGGCACCATCAGCGGCTGATTGATCAGCGCATAGATCACCATCCGGCCCGGAAACGGCCCGGTGCGGGTGGTCCCCAAGGCGGCCATCGTGGCGAGGGTCGTTGCGATGCCAGACGCCAGGACCGCGACCACCAGAGACCGGACGGTCGCTTCCTGCACCGCGTCATTGGCCCAGGCGCTGACATACCAGCGCAGGGAGAACCCCTCCCAAAGCGCGATCGATTCCCCGCCATTGAAAGAATAGGTCACCAGCGTGACGATAGGGGCGTACAGCATCACGAAACAGGCCGCAGCAATGGCGGTGAAGCCGGGAATATGCCGGACCGAGAACGGGCGGCCGGTTTTGCGTCGTGAGGGAGTGGGTTCGGCCATCCTACCGCTCCGCCTGTTCATTGCGGACGTAGAAGACCAGGGCCGCCATCACCGCCACCAGCAGCCCGATGGACAGGGCGGCGCCCAACGGCCAGTTCCGTCCCTCGCCGAACTGAAGTTCGATCAGGTTGCCGATCATCATGTTCTTGCCGCCGCCCAGCACGCGCGGGGTCACATAGGCGCCGAGCGAGGGAATGAAGACCAGGATCGAGCCTGCGATGATCCCCGGTTTGACCAGCGGTATGATCACCCGGCGCAGCACCTGGAAGCGTGTGGCATAGAGATCGTATCCGGCCTCGACCAACCGGAAATCAAGCCGCTCCATCGCGGCGTAGAGCGGCAGAACCATCAGCGGCAGGTAGACGTAGACCATGCCGATCAGCACCGCAGTGTCGGTGTAGAGAATTTGCAGCGGCTCCCCGATCACGCCGAGCGCCATCAGGCTTGAGTTCAGGATACCCTCGTTCCGGATCACCTCCATGATCGCATAGGTGCGGATCAGCAGATTGGTCCAGAACGGAATGGTGATCAGAAACAGCCAATACTGCCGGTGGGTCTTCGGCCGGGTCGCGATGAAATAGGCGGTCGGAAACCCTACGATCAACGTCAACAGCGTGGTCAGAATCGACAGCCGAGCCGACCGCCAGAAAATCGTCATATGGGCATCGGCCAGACTGACGGTGTCGTCGAAAATGTCCTTGTTGAGGATCACCTTGAACCAGCCCTCTCCGGACAGGTTCCAGATCACACCGCTGTAATCGGCCGGCTCCAGAAACGAATATGCCAACACGATCAGCAAAGGGCCGGAGGCGGCGACCACCAACAGCACGAGCGCTGGCAGGCACAACAGCCAATAGCGCCGAACAATGGTTTGACGGGCGGTTAGTTCTCCAGCCGAAAGAGCGGATGTCGGACGCGCCATCTCAGTCCCTCAGCAAGCGGGCGGCGGTGGCTGCGAAGGCCACACCGACAGCGGCGCCGATCTCAACCCGGTCCGCCGTCCCCGCCGCGTTCTGGCGCCGGGCGATCAGGTACTGCCCGCCGGTGAGTTCCAGATGATAGTGGGTGTCCGTGCCGAAATAGACCGCGTTGGTCAACG
>CALAHL010000713.1 GCA_937891725.1 uncultured Rhodospirillaceae bacterium
AGTGGGGCGCAGCTTCGGGGGGCATTCGGTCTTTCGCTCTTTGGTATGACAGAGCCGGTGGTTTGAGGGGCGAAGTTTCGACTGACGGAGTTGCGGTAACTACCATTACCGGAGGGACTATCGCCCAAGACATTTGGTACCACGCCTGCCTGGAGCGCAATAGTTCCGACCTGGTGAGGCTCTACCTGGACGGCGTGGTAGTGGGCAGTGCCACTGTCACGGGTGCACTGTTCAATAACAGCACCCAAAACCTCGACATTGCCGGGCACGCAAATGCCAACGGGCAGGCGGATAATCGCATTGACGAAGTGCGCGTCACCCGTAACCAGGCCAGGTACAATGGGGCTTTTACCCCTCCGACAGATGCGTTCCCCCGGTCCTAGACTTGCCCTGCCCCGTGGGCTCTGGTAATCCTGGCCTATGGATAAAGCATTTGACCACCGCAATTGGAGATTTCGTCGCCGCTACCTCGTAGTTGTGACTGCTTTCACCATGGCTTTGATGGGCTTTTCCGTGGTTTACCGAGCAGATCAAGTGGTTTCCGAAACAGTAGTCAGCATGGGCTTCGTCGGCCTGATCGGCTATGTCGGATCCTACGTCTTCGGGGCGGTCTGGGACCACAATAACATCCGGGCTCACACGCCTGAACAAAGGACACCGACCAATGCCAGCAATTCTCCCGTGGCTGATGTCAGCCGCGACATGGATCAAGCGTAATCCCTTTGCCTTCATCCAGGGCATAGTCGTCGCCACGCTCGTCGCCGGCGCCGTCTTCCTGTATTTCGACTATAAGGACGCGAAGGCCGACCGCGCCGAACTGCGTGCCGAAGCTGCGCAGCTCAAAGAGCAGATCGAAGTCGAGAAGGCCTTGACCAAGGCTGCGACAGATCGTATCAACGAGTTCGCTCTCAGCCAGGAGCAGCAAATCGAACGCCTCAAGAGTATTGAAGCGTACAACGTCCAAACCCGTGCGCAAGTCCGTGCCGCTCTCAAAGGCTTGTCCGCCGGAGAGGTCAAACAAGTCATCCAGGAGAACCCCGATGAAGACGCTGCTGCCATTCTTTCTGATCGCTTTAATGGCCTGCTCGGCCTGTTCGACTACGAAGACGTTGCCTCCCGTCGACCTGCCGAGCGTCGATAAGACACCACCAATCGCGCTGCCCGCTGAGCCGCGGCTGGAGCCAATTCAATTCGGTGTGATCGGCGCCGGCTGCGCGTCCGAGAATTACGTGGGCGCGAACTGCAAGATTACGCTATCCCCAGAGGAATTTGAAGACCTCACGAACAACATCGGGGAGTTGCTTCGCTGGTTCAATGAAGCTACATTTCAACTTCGTTATTATCGCGAAGAAGAAACCCTCGCAGATAAGGGAAAGAATTGAGATGCCAAAAGGTCGGCCAGGGCTGTACGCCAACATCGCAAAGAAAAAAGCCCGCATCAAAGCGGGGTCAGGCGAGCGCATGCGCAAACCAGGGAGTAAAGGAGCTCCCTCGGCCAGTGACTTCCGCGCCGCCGCGAAAACAGCCAAAAAGAAAAAGAAAAAGAAATGAGCGAGCCGGTGACCAAAGCAGAGCTGACGGAGGCCGTCGCTGAGGGTATCCACCAGGCTTTTATTCGGCTGGGTATCAATCATGCGGATCCAATTGAAGTGCAGGCTGACATGGCCTTTCTTCGCAAACTGCGCATGGGTAGTGGGAAGATGACCTGGTCCATGGTCTTTGGTTTCGTGTCGGCAGTGTTCACCACCTTGGGCGCTTTTATCATCATCGGCTTTCAGCAGTTCAGCAAGGGTTGACCAATTGGCGCCGCGTGGGTAGTGTCACGCGAAACCCATTGGAGAGCTGAATGCCAACACCCGCCCTCTCGCTCGCTGACATCACCGCCGCAACACAGGCGCTTCGCGAGACCGGATCCCAGAGAAAAGCAGCAGCCACCCTCGGCATTTCGCGCCGCACTCTGCGCGATCGCCTTGACAAGGCGCTGACCCACAAGCCGCTCTACGCTGGCCGCGTTGGGGTTTTCAGGCGCGAGGTATTTCCTGTACCCAAGAAGGGCGTCGCCCGGTACATCCTGACATGCGCCCAAAACAATACCCCGGTCCACAAAGGCTTCATGGACAACCTGGAAGCCTATGCCGCCGCGGTCGGCGCGCAGATCCATATCTCCACCTACACCTACAACCACAACGCCTTCGGCGAGCTTTCCACAAAGCAGGGCACGAAGAAGACACAAGAAGACATCTGGTACGATGAGCGCGTCCTACCCTACCGCAGCGACCGCAGCATCGAGATTGCGCCGGCGCTTGTCTGGTGCGGCGAGATGAACATCCTGCCGACCGCGGTCGAGCCGCTGTCTGGGCTAGAAACTTACACAGGACGGAAGTCTGGGGTATTTCCTGCAGCCAAGCTGAGCATGCGCAGCGTCGCGTCCGTCAAGTCTGAGCCGACCAAGTTCAACTATACGACTGGCACGGTCACGCAGCGCAACTACATCCAGAAGAAGGCCGGGCTGAAGGCTGAGTTCCATCACTGCTATGGCGCGCTGATCGTCGAGGTCGACGCTGATGGCGACTGGTTCGTGCGCCAGCTGTTGGCGACTGACGACGGATCCTTCTACGATCTTGACGCCTTCGCATCTGACGGCGTCGTAACTTTCGGCCACACGGTCGAAGCCATCACATGGGGTGATACACATGCTGAAGTTGTCGACCCAATCATTGCTGCAGTCTGCTGGGATGAGGGCGGCATACTCGATCAGCTCAAGCCACGGTACCAGTTCCTGCACGATCTCGTCGACTTCCGCCGACGGAACCACCACGACACACGAAACCCTCACCTGCAATTTAAGAAGCACGTTCAGGGCCGCGAAGCTGTTGAAGGCGAAGTGGAGAATACCGCTGCTCTGGTGGTCAATAAGATCATCAGGCCAAGGACCGAAACCGTGGTTGTCGACAGCAACCATGATAATGCTTTCCTTCGCTGGCTGCGTGAAGGCGACTATCGAACTGACCCTGTTAACGCAGTGTGGTTCCTCGAAGCACAGCTGGAAGTTTATCGAGCCATCAAGGACGGTCGCGACGACTTCCACCTGATTGAGTGGGCCCTGCGCAAGAAGGGTGTACCGCATGAGGTACGTTTCCTGCGCCAGGACGAGCCCTTCCTCATCTGCAAGGCCTATGGTGGCGGGATCGAGTGCGGCATGCACGGCGACCTCGGCCCGAACGGCGCGCGGGGCTCGCCGCAGTCCCTGAAGCGCATCGGGCGCAAAGCCAACACCGGCCACACGCACTCTGCGGGGATCTACGATGGCCTCTGGGTCGCTGGCTTGACAGCTATGATGGAGCAGGGCTACAACATCGGCCCGGGCTCCTGGTCGCACAGCCAGATCCTCACCCACAAAAATGGAAAACGTCAAATGATAACCATCTGGTCGGGCAAGTGGCGTGCCAGGCCGTGAAGACGTTTTCAGAGCTTCAGCAACTATTGAACTTCTACAGTTCCCTGAAAAGCTGAACTATACGCATTTGCGTATATTACACGCCAAAATTTCTGTGTGATAAAACGTCGGCAAGTCCTCTGGATCTGCCGACGTTTTCGTGCGCGGCGCACGCGACGGTCATACAAAAAGGGCCCCGTATCGACGGGGCCCTTGCTGGGGGTTAGGACAATGAGGCGGTGTGAAAGCCGGTGCCCGACCTGATGCCCGCGTTATAGCTCACAAAATCCGCTCTGGCAAGCCAAGGACTGCGACGACGTCGTGCCGTCTGTGCTCTCCTGCAGCAGCGTCCAGTCGATCGCGGTAGGCGTCACAGCCTGCAGCGCCAAAAGGTCGTCCACGGTCTCGTAGGGCATCTGGCGATAGGTGCCGCCATCCTTCGGCAGGAAGCTGAGGCCACCGATCTCGTCGAAGTGCTCCCAGACCCATGCGCCGACGCCGGGCCACTCGTGCTCTTCGACATAGATGGTCGTCGAAGGGTTGTGGTCGCACCAGTAGCGGCTGTACACCAGCCAGAACTCCAGCTGCTCGATCGCCGTGTATTCCTTCAGGTCGGAACCTGCAGGCGCCTCGACGGGGAATGAGAAGACCATGTTTTGGTCATTCGTGATGTCGAGCTCGCCTTGGAAGTTGGCTTCCAGCATGAAGCCTGTCAGCGGATCCTTCACGTCGTTGCGGACGCGACGGATATACTTGCGGGCATGCCGGCGGTGGATGCCGCTGGCGGCGTCCACGAGCTGCGAGACGGTACCCGACGGCTTGACGCAGGTCAGCGCCGCGGACGGCTCGATGCCAATCTTAGCGGAGAGGTCTTTGTTCACGAAGCGGCAGAACTCGCGCATGGTCTCGAGCTCCTGCTTGAGGGCAGGGGCCTCTGGCTGCAGCGCCGGGCAGTCCATGATGCCGGTGATCGAAACGCCGAGCAGGCGCTCCTGCTCCGCATTCTTTCCCCAGACGTTGCGGACATAACGGTAGTTCGTCAGCGTCGACTGCCAGGTGCCGATGATCGTTGCAAGGCGCGCCTTGCGCATCAGGTCGTCCCACTTGTCCGAAGAACGTGCCACGATCTCGGACAGGTTACAGAAGCCGTTCGGGCGCAGGATGATCTCGCCGCACGGGTTCGTGCCGAAGGCGTGCTCCGCATCGCGACCGATCGCGGCGCTCTTCTTGGCCGCGGCCTGGCGATTGAAGAAGCCGCGCTCGCCGGAGTGCGACTTGTAGAGCGACGTCCACTCTTCCATGAATTGGCCGACCTCGGGCTTCTCGGTGTACGCGACCGAGTTGTTG